>CATOLC010000066.1 GCA_951800855.1 uncultured Ruminococcus sp. | reverse complement strand
GCACATAAGCATTGTAATTTCGCTTATAAGTTCTCTGAATTCTTTCGAACCAGTTTTATTATCCCTCAAAAGTGTAAGTTTATGCTGAATTAAAGGGTGATCCATAATAAAAACATTGTCTTGCATATGTTTTTCTCCTTTTATTTTTTAATATTTTTCAATTTCTGAAATCTGTGCAATTCTTTTTTGGTGCCTGCCCCCTTCAAAATCAGTATTTAAAAACGCTTTCAAAACGTCCAGTGCCTCGTTTTCTGAAAGTTCTCTTCCCCCTAAACAAAGAACATTAGCATTATTGTGCTTTCTTGCCATTTGAGCATAATGAACATTATGGCAAAGCGCTGCACGGATCCCCTTTATTTTATTAGCAACTATAGAAACACCTATCCCCGTACCGCAAACTAAAACTCCTAAATTATCTTCATCAGAAACTACAGACTTGGCAACTTTTTCCGCAAATTCAGGATAATCTACTGAGGTTGTCCCATTTGTCCCTAAATCACTGTATTTAATGCTGTTTTCTTCTAAATAATCGCAAATTTTTTCTTTTATTTCAAATCCTCCATGGTCGCATCCAATAAATATCAAATTTTATCACCGTCCTTAGATTTCAGCATTCTTTCCGCCTGTGAAAGCTTTATATACTCCGGAACAATTTCCTCGTATGAATATTTAATTCCGGATTTATATCTCTTGAAAATCTCGCCCCCTATTTTTCCTGCCCTTATCCGGCTGAATTCTTCAGAAAAATAAAGCATATTATCTTTATTAAAGATTTTTATTGCATTATTATAACACATTTGGGCCCCGTCACCAATAAAAATTATCTTGTCCTCATACTCTCCTACTTTATCTACAAAATCATCAATATTTATTGCTCTATTTTTAACAATTCTTTCTATTTTTCCTCCATGAGCCTTAAAAACCGCATTGTAAATTTGATTATTTCTTGCATCTATACACGGGCAAACTATACCATCTAAACAAGCTGCACCTAATGCCAAGGCATGCAAAGAAGAAATCGTAACACACGGAATATCAGAAGCAAAAGCTAGTCCCTTAACTGTCGCCATACCTATTCTGAGCCCTGTAAAAGACCCTGGCCCACTTGTAACTCCTAACACGTCTATATCGTTAACCGTCATACCAGCAGAATTCAATAAAAATTGTACCATTGGCACCAAAGTTTCACTGTGCGTCAAACCGACATCCAAAAAGCTTTCCCCTATTAGTTTTCCCTCTTCATGGATAGCCACAGAACATGAATTCAGACAAGTATCTATAGATAATATTTTCGTCAAACTGTTATACCCTCAATCTCTATTTTTCTTTGATATTCGTTTTCTCCGGGTTCAATAAAAACATTTATTGCCCCAAGTGGAATCGCATTTTTAATATTTTCGCTCCATTCTATTACTACAAGCCCTTTATTTAAATACTCATAAAACCCTATAGATTCTAAATCTTCTTCTCCGTTTACTCTATACATATCAAAATGAAAAATATTGCCATTTTCCCCTCTGTATTCGTTTATTATTGCAAACGTAGGGCTCGAAACCTGCTCCCTTATTCCAAATGCCTGTGCTATTCCACGAGTAAACGCCGTTTTTCCCATTCCCATACCGCCCCAAAGCGCTAAAACCTGTGGTTCTGGTAAGGATTTTACAATTTTTTCTCCGAGCTTTTTCCCAATTTCCTCTGTATCCTCTGCACTATTACTTATTAACATTTTAATTAGTTATTCCCCTCAATTACAATATTTTCGATAAGAATTCACGAATACGGGGATGTTTTGGAGAGACAAACATATCTTCCGGTTTTTCATCAGCAAGTATTTTTCCTTTGTCCATAAATAAAACTCTCGTTGCAGCTTCTCTAGCAAAACTCATCTCATGAGTTACTACAATCATTGTCATACCTCCCTTTGCTAGCTCCTTCATAACCGACAAAACTTCCCCGGTCATCTCTGGGTCCAAAGCCGAGGTCGGTTCGTCAAAAAGCATAACTTTCGGGTCCATAGCCAAAGCTCTTACAATAGCAACTCTTTGCTTTTGCCCGCCCGAAAGCCGAATAGGATATACATCTGCTTTGTCGAGTAAGCCCACCCTATCGAGTAAGCTTTCAGCGATACTATTTGCCTGTTTTTGAGTTTTAACCTTCAAGAGTACAGGGGCTAAAGTAATATTTTCTCGAACAGTTAAATGTGGAAATAAGTTAAAATGCTGAAAAACCATTCCTATTTGTCTTCTTATTTTATTTATGTCCTGCCTTCGGTCCGTAAGCGCCATTCCTTCAAAAACAACTTCCCCCACGGTGGGTTCTTCCAAGCGGTTCAGACAGCGCAGAAACGTACTTTTCCCTGAACCGGACGGTCCTATAATAGCTATTTTTTCCCCCTTTTTCACATGAAAAGATATGCCGTTTAAAACATTCACAGTCTCATTGTCACTTTTGAATTGTTTATATAAATCTTTAACGTATATCACTTTTCCTGAGCCTTCTTTCTATCATATCCATAGCAGATGACAACAGCGCAACTATCAAAAGATAAATAATTGCAACAGTTAAAAGCGGAACAAATGGGTCTAGCGTTTGCGTCCTTATTATGTCTCCCGCTCGGGATAAATCTATAACCCCAATAAACCCTGACACTGAGGTCTCCTTAATTAGGGCTATAAACTCATTGCAAAGATTCGCTATTACATTCTTTAAAGCCTGGGGAAACACAATCTTAAGCATAGTCTCTCTCCCATTAAGCCCCAATGACCGTGCTGCTTCATACTGTCCACTATCCACAGACAATATCCCAGACTGCAGAACCACTCCCACATACGCCCCGGAATTAACTCCAAACGCTATCATAGCTACAATTGTTTTGCTTAAATCAGTGGAAACAAATATAAAGTAATAAATCACAAAAAGTTGTACAACCATCGGAGTTCCCCTTATAACTGTAAGGTAAAAATCCGCAAACCATTTTAACACCTTCATAAAAATTGTTTTACTTTTATTCAATTTCGCAAAGGCTATTATGCTCCCTATAAAAATCCCTATAACAAGAGCTCCACACGTAATTCTGATAGTATTGCAAAGACCCTCTATAATAGTTTTATATCTTCCTCTGTTTATAAGGCTATTATGAATCATCCCCATAAATCCTTGACCAAAATCAGGTGGATTCGCAGTATAGCGTTCAACTATTTTTTCAACTGTACCATCCTCTTTAAGTTCGCACAGTATTTCATCCATATAATCCCGAAGATTGCTCCCCTCCGGAACAACAACCCGATAATTCTCCTCAAACAAATATTCATCCAAAACTTTAATAAGCCCAGAATGCTTAACCGCTAAATTCTGTGCCGGTATATTGTCTGTTACTACAACATCAAGCCTGCCACTAAGCATCTCAAGCACAGCTATTGTGCTGTTAGGTAGCCGTACAATCTCTGAATTTTTAAAATGCTCTGTGCAATAAAAATCCCCCGTATAACCTAAAGACACCCCTATTCTCTTGCCATGCAAGTCCTCTTCACGCTTTATTTTGCTTTCCTTAGGTACAACTATTACCTGCTTGGCATCAAAATAAGACTCATTTGAAAAATCAACATTCTTATCCTTATCTTCACTGTAGCTCATCCCAGCGAGAGCAAAATCGCAAGTTCCACTGCTAAGTTCCAGCGGAATAGCATCATAAGAAACATCTTTTATATATAGTTCCAATCCCATTTTCTTTGCGATTTCCCTTGCAATATCTATATCTATACCGACAGTCTCATTACCATCTTTATACTCAAACGGTTCAAATTCGGCATTAGTAACTAAAGATATGTATCCTCTTTCTTTTATTTCGGATACTATATCCCTTGCTAAAACACCCCCCATATTAAATAGCCATAAAAGGCAAAATATCAAAAATAAATTTTTAAAAGGATTTTTCATTTAAGTATTCTCCTCTTTTTTTACTATGAGGATATTTTACACAATTTTTTTGTGCCTGTCAATGCGGTTAAGATTAAATTTATTGTATAATATTCATAAAATTTTTAACTTTTGGCGTTTGATATGGTTACACATGAAATATTTTTAAATCCAACAGATTTTAAAGTCCTAACACACTCCTTCAAAGTAGCACCACTTGTCACAATATCATCACACACCAGCAGTCTCTCCTGGGAGTCCTCACATAAATAATTGGCTTTATAAACGCCTTGTACGTTATTAATCCTCTCTTTATAATCTTTAATTGTGTACTGTGGAGCAGTATTCTTTATTTTTTCTAAAATTTCTATACTTGGAATATTCAAAATATTTCCTAACTCGTCCGCCAGACTACCTGCTTGGTTGTATCCCCTATCTTTTTTTCTACTTTTATAGATAGGGACAGGCATCACTGCAGAAAATTTTTCCAAAGGAAACTTAAGGTCAATGGCCTTAGCCATTTCAAATGCAAAATTCCAAGCATATCTTTTACATCCTTCGAATTTAAAATGGCGTATAGCGTCCCTGACTTTTCCATTGTACTGAAAAGGAGAGACGCATACAACCCCATCTGAAATTTCCCGCACACTAAAACTATATTTTATACTTTTTTCACAATCACGACATTTTACATCTATATTTCCTATTATTCGACCGCAATAAGGGCAAGTGTCGGGATAAACCAGTGAAAAAATTCTATCAAAAAACGATCCCCGTCTCATTTACTTTTCAAAATTTCTGCAATCCCTTGCGGAGTCAGTGCATTCCCCTTACTATCAAGTACCCCATTTATCTCCCCTGCATCGGACAAAGTAAACTTACAGCCTGCAGCTCTGAGTGTCTGTCTTTCTCTTTCAGTTAGATTGTAATCAAAATACTCGTTTTCATTGCTATATGTCTCTCCT
>CATOLC010000065.1 GCA_951800855.1 uncultured Ruminococcus sp. | reverse complement strand
GCCACTGTCCCACGTGGCGTCCAAATGATACCAAGCTCCATTTATCTTGACTATGTTCCACATATGAGCCTCTTTGCCCTTTTGCCCTATAATTAATCTACATTCTATTCCCACGCCATTGAGCAAATCCTTCATAGCCTTGGCAAACCCCTCACATACCGCCTTACCATCCAAAATCGCTCCTACAATGGTAAACTTCCTCCAATCCGACCTCTCTCCTGGTATTCCCCCATACTTACACCTTTGTATAATTAAATCATGTATCCAAAGCTCACGTTCATATTCAGACAGTCTCCCCGGAACACTCTTAATTATTTTATTTATTTCTAAATCTAATCTCTTTGAAATTTCTAAGCATTCTTCTAAAGAAACTACAGATTTTAAACTTAGTGTTATACTTCCTCTGTTTTTTAATATCCCCATAACATTTGAAAGCCAACAAATCCTGGGGTTATCGTATTGAAACGCCCTGAATACCTTTTTTAAAATAGCTTCGTCTGCCTGATTTTCCTTAATTTTGATAGCTTCTATGTAATATGAGCCCGAAGCATCTTTTTGCGGTAATATATTGTAAACTTTTTCTTCTATCAAATCATAAATTTCTCTTTCTGTACCTGAAAGTAAATTATTATATGCGTATCTGCTATGTATAGGTTTATTAAATGGAATCCGTGTGGCATTATGGTACGTGTTTTCTAAAAGCGACAGCACACTCCCACTGCCACATTTTTCCTCTACTATACTTATTTTTTCTTCACTTGTTTTTTCTTCATTTACATTATAAACTGCATAAATTCTATATCCACAGAAGCCACAGAAAGCAAAAATTAATATAAAAACAATAAAATTATAAAAACGTATTTTCATTACTCTTCCCAAACCCGGCTCTCTCAATAATATAGTCTAGAAAAAGATTATACAATAAATAAAACATAAATAAAATACAAAATTTAAATTTATCCTAAAAAATAACCACAGCACGAGCTGCGGTCACAAGGCAATATATAATATTATATAGGAACAGAGCCAAAAATACGCATCACTACTGTTTCGGCAAGAGGTCATTAGGCAAATTTTCCACTGCCATCTTCAACTTTTTAAGAGCATCTCTACGTTTTTTATTTAAAATACTAGTATTCTTCCAATCCAAATCTATCAGGGCACAACAAGTTTTTTTGGTTGGTTTGGTCTTAAAAGCCTTAGCCGCAACCAGCACCTTACTATTATCGCGATTCTTCTTTGCTTTCAAAACTTGTTCCATTTTTTGATATTCACCTTGAAGTTCTTGCACGGAATCAATCAATCCGCCTTCCAGCGGCGCAATATAACCGGCCACGAATCCCTCACTACCTGTCCTTTTCCAAAGCTCAAACGCAACGTTTTTCAAAGACTCCAACTCCTTCTTGTCAGATTCCAACTTCTTCGCATATTGCTTGTAATCTGGAAGGGCTGACAACAGAGATTTTCCATTTTCCTCAAATATTTTCTTCAATTCAAACATAGAATCCGAGAACGCATTGGCGGCATTAAAAAATACCTCACGAACACATCCTGGCCTGTCTCGCCGAATTAAACCACCGGTCAGAACTTTCCAAGAATCCTCCTTCAAAATAAGTCCCAACGAGTTTAATCTCTCAATGCCGGGACAATCAGGCGGCTGAGACTTTTTACCAGCTAGCAGATCATCAAGCCAACCAAAGATATTACCAAAGTTTTGATTGTTATCCTTTAAACACTGCAGTTCGGCGGCAGCATTATCGACCTGCTGGCGAAAATATGGCAAAGCCCTTATGCCATTCACAAACATAATTTTCAGCGTTAGATCCTCCTTAGGATTCAGAGTTCCCACCCCTACTTCCAATTTTTTGACATAATCTAATGCTTTATTAAAATCGTGATCTAAAATCTTATCTTTATTAATTTTCAATTTGACTTGCCCCAAGCCCGCCGCTGCTTTCGAGCGTTTATTCGATGCTCGCGCATATTCCATAAGATGCTTCTCGACATCTGCAGCAATTTTCAACTTAGGCAGATTCTCATAACAAACTTTTATTATTTGGTCAAGATTAGTTTCCAGTGTTTTTAGTTCGGCTGACATAGTATTTCACTCCTTTTCTATTCTTTATATATCAACTTCCTTTCGTGCAAAACCAATTTAAAATTATCCAAAATTCTATTTCTCAAGCAATAGAAAAAAGATTTTTCAAAATCTCGCTTATTCATACTGGGTTTTATTTTATTGCATTTTAAATGTTTTCTATTATATTTTATCTCTATTTTAGTGTATTGTCAATAATTTTGCTGAAATAATTGTTTAAAATTTTATAATTTTAGTGTGTTTTATCTTCCTGCATATATTCGGATTCCTTCTTTATTCCTCCAAACATAAATCTGTTTACTGCCATAGCCACCAATATCCCGATTAAAGTGTCCATAACTCTAAATATAACGTACATAAAAGTACTGCTCATTGGATCGCCTAATCGTGCAACTATAACTAAAATTACAACACAACCAATTGAAACCGCAGACTTTCTATTAATGAGATTGCAAATATAAATAACAGATATAATGCAAAATGGCAAAATAAATATCCTTACCCACTCATAATAAGGAATGTATTCAGACAGCTCTAAAGCTATATATCCAATTATTCCTCCTATTATCGTCCCGATAAATCTATTTATTCCGGTCTCTATCGTACGTTTATATGTTTGTTCCATACAAATAACGGTCGCTATTGATGCACAAAATATATCCTCTCTCTTGCACAAAGTGGAAATAAGTGCACACAAAAACACTGCAAATGCCGTTTTCGTTGCACGAAGTCCTATTTTATATTCTTTATTTATATGCATAAATTTTCCACCTAAAATGATTTAATAAAGTTTAATATCCTTTGTTCCCTATTAAGAATTCATCCTCTGCTATCCAAATATCTGTCTTTATTTCCTTATATTTGACCTTATCAAGCCTAATCACAACGGCACTGATTCCTGAATTTATTATAAGTCTCTTACACATCGAACATGAAGACGCATTTTTAACATATTCACCGCTAGGGACTTCCTTCCCTACCAAATAAAGCTTTGCTCCAAGCATACCCTCTCTAGACGCATGCACAATCGCATTAGCCTCAGCATGTACTGACCTGCAAAGTTCATATCTTTCTCCTCTTGGTATATTTAACTTCTTTCTTATACATTCACCAATGTCAATACAGTTTTTTCTTCCCCTCGGTGCTCCAGTATACCCAGAAGAAATTATCTGATCATTATTTACTATAACTGCACCAAAATTCCGTCTAAGGCAAGTTCCTCTTTCCAAGACAACTTCAGCTACATCTAAATAGTAATTTTCTTTATCAACTCTTACCACCCGGCAAATTTCACCCCAATAAAATAGATTGCCATATTATATGCCCGCACAAAATATAATCTCAAAAATCTATTCGAAAGATTCCAATTTTTATTCCCTTATCACCCATCTAAATGGTTAAATTTCTTAAATTGCTACTTTTAAAAAATTAATTACTTTGAGATTTTTAAAATTCAGACCTATTTTTTAGACTGTTTTTTCATTCTTTGCTCTTTTCCCAATATTATTTTCCTTATGCGTATATTTTTGGGCGTAACTTCCACCAGCTCATCATCATTTATAAACTCCAAAGATTGCTCTAAACTCAGTCTGCTCGGAGGTGTCAACTTTAAAGCTTCATCTGAACCAGACGCTCGCATATTGGTAACATGTTTCTTTTTACATACATTTACTACCACATCTTCAAGCCGTGGACTCGCCCCTACAACCATCCCTTCATAAACGGCTTCACCAGGGCCTACAAATAGCCTTCCTCTATCCTGTGCAGCAAATAAACCATACCCTGTTGTTTCTCCCGTTTCATGAACTACAATAGACCCCTGCTGTCTTTGAGAAATCTCTCCCTTATAAGGTTCATAGCCATCGAACACATGGTTCATTATTCCATTTCCATTGGTATCAGTTAAAAATTCAGACCTATATCCCATAAGCCCCCTGGACGGCACTTTAAACTCCAAATGTGTAGTCCCGTCGCCTTTTGCCACCATGTTTGTCATTTCTGCTTTTCGTGGTCCAAGTTTCTCTATTACTGCACCAACGTATCCATCCGGAACTTCAGCAGTTAAAATTTCCATTGGTTCATGTTTCTTGCCGTCTATCTCTTTCATAATAACTCTGGGTCTTGAAACTTGAAATTCGTAGCCTTGTCGTCTCATATTTTCAATAAGCACAGATAAATGGAGCTCTCCTCGCCCTGAAACTCTGAAAGTATCTGCTGAATCCGTTTCCTCTACTCTCATTGCAACATTAGTCTCTATTTCTTTAAAAAGGCGGTCCCTTATATTTCTTGAAGTTACGAATTTCCCTTCACGACCCGCAAAAGGACTGTTGTTTACCATAAAAAGCATAGCAACTGTAGGCTCATCTATTTTTACAAACGGCAAAGGCTCTACCTTATCCGGTGAACAAGCAGTCTCTCCTATATTCAAGTCCGGTATCCCTGACACTGCAATTATATCCCCAAGGGCTGCACTATCGGCTTCCACTCTTTTAAGTCCTTCGAATTGATATAAAACTCCGATTTTAGCGTTCTGGTTTTCTCCATTTACCTTGCACATTGTAACGCTTTGCCCGACTTTTATTGAGCCTCTCTCGACCCTTCCTATACCTATTCTACCAACATAGTCATCATAATCTATATTAGAAAACAGTACTTGAAGTGCCCCATCTAAATCTCCTTCCGGTGGTGGGACTTCCTTAAGTATTGTATCAAACAAAGGGGTTAAATCTTTTCCTTTTTCATCTTTTTTGAGTGAAGCATATCCTTCCCGCCCTGACGCATACACAACAGGGA
>CATOLC010000064.1 GCA_951800855.1 uncultured Ruminococcus sp. | reverse complement strand
TCACTAAATCGATAGTTGTTTGCAAAAACTCCAACACAACTTTCATCTTCTTTGGTAATATAACCTGCATAACATCTAACTTTTGTCATACTTCCACCTTTAATTTTCGCTTTGCCCTGCAAACAGGTGCCACAAAGAAAATCCGAAACCGTGCCATCTGCTCCCGCTGTTGGTAAAGAGTCCATAAACCACTTTGAGTTGATAGATTTTACCGCCATAAATTCCAAAACTTTACTAATAAATTCTGCTGTTACTATATTTACTGCAGTCAAACCACTGCCATCATACAAAATTTCTGGGCATATAATACCTTTTCCCTCCCAAAAGCTTTTCAACACCTCAATTCCTTTGTCAAAAGAAGTCAATGGTTGGTCTGTTTTACTGTATAAAGTGCCTATTGTTTTAAGAAGTGAATCGGCATACAAATTATGGCTAACATGATTTGTTACTTGAATAATTTCCTTTAAAGCAGGAGAATATGTTACCATAATAGAGTGTCTTTCCTTCATGAGTAACGCTCCCGATTGGGGTAAAAATCTGTTACAGGTCGGCTCATTCCTAACTAAAATTCCTGCGTTTTCAAGTGCGTCTGTTAACAAATTTGCAGTATATAACGCAGGATCTGGTATATCACCTTCAATAACTTCAGACGATTTTGGCGATAAGCTTCCATGTAAGTAACGTTCGCTTGAAAACGGTACACCAAAAATTGAGGCACCCGTAGCACGGTCTGATACAGTAAGAGTATTAACAAAATTTAACTTTACTTCAGGGGCAGTTGATTCTATCACCGGCTTAGTTCCTAGTTCTCCCGCTTTAAGATATAATCTATATTTATTATCGAAAATATTAATTCCATAACTGCCGGCCCCATACCCCACACCCAAGTCTTCGGCTTGCCACTTTGGATGTATTCCTTGATTATCAAATATACTTTCATCAGCTATAACTGAGCCCATTATTTCGCTTATACCTAACTCTCTTATAGCCTTCGTCCAGTCGTCTAAAAACTTTGTTTTATTTTCAAAATATTCTGAGCCAAGAGTTGGTTTGCCATCATATTGCAAAAACGTCTCATAACGGTAGTCTGGTCCTAAAATTTCTAAAGCAGTAGCTGTTGTTACTGTCTTCAGAGTAGATGCTGGAACCATGCCCTTCTTAATATTATAATCATAAATGACTTGACCATACTTTAAGTCTTTAACTATTATAGCAAAATCGGCATTTTTCATGCCGTCGGTTTGGATAATCTTTTCCACAAATTGCGGAGCTACTGCCCAAACAGAAATCTGTGTATTAATTAAAATGAAGCATGTAACAAAAATGGATAATAATTTTTTCATATAATCATTGCGTCCTTTCAGCATTATGCACTATCTCCACCGTATAATCTGGACAAATCAATTAACCAACCCATTTCCAGCCTCGTTTTGTAAATGCTATATAACATGCATCTTATAAGTGACTCTACTTGATATGAAACAATTAATTATCCTTCATACTCTTTTCTATTAAATCCAATATGACGGCACTTTTTTAAAACTTATTGTACAACAGGCTGTATTATAAATACTCTTCCATTTTCAATTTTAGCTCTTGCACCAACCGGCACAGTTAACGGGTTATTAATGTGTCCAATATGGAAATTATAAAGCACTGGAACTTTTGCTTCGCCAAACGCTTCGAAAACTGAGCTGCGATAAACTTCTTCACCTTCTGTTCCCACCCTTGCCAGCGGTCCGGCAATAATACCGCTTAACTTTTCAATGTTTTTATTTAATATCAGCATTTGCCACATTGCGCTATTAACTCGATACGCTTCTTCTTTGCTTACATCTGACCAATCGTCTTCAAAAAAGAAAATTTTATCTTTAAATTCAATTTCATAAGGCGTTCCCATCAGATGCTGCATTTCCCAATGGTTTCCCCCTGCAATTCTGCCTTCACAATTTCCTCCTTTATATATTTTAAAAGGAGTCCCGTCATCAATATTTTTAAGTTCAAATTCCGATTTAGGATTCATAAGTATATCAAATAAATTATTAAAACACAGCATTTCATTTAAGTGATACCTAGCTCCTAACATAGGACCATGAAAAGTTATTACCCCAGACTTTTTAAAAAGTGCTTGCCCCACTATCGAAGCGTCGCTATAGCCGACAAATATTTTTTTATTTTCCCTAAATGCTTCATAGTCTATTTTATCTAAGGTTTGAATCGCACAAAATCCACCCTTAATATCAAAAATCGCTTTTATACTTTTATCTTTAACGGCTTTATTGAATAAATCTGCACGAAGCTGTGCCGTATCGTCTCCAACAAATTCAGAAACTTTGAAAGATTCCTCATAAAAATCAACTTCCAAACCATAACTTTTGAGTTTCTCAATGGCAATTTTTGCAGGTTCTTTGTAGAAATATGGGTCTTCCCAAGGCGGTACATAAGACATTGAAAGCAAACAAACTTTGTCACCTTTTTTCAGTGCATTCGGTACCAGTATTTCATCTTCATTAAATGCAAAGGCTTTTAAATTTAAAAACGAAAATATTGTAAATATTGCTAAAAATATTCTTGTAATTTTAAATTTCATAAAATAATTCCTTTCAAAAATTATTCTTCACCAAATAAATTTTTTAAAACCTGCTCTGCCGTCATCTTAGTATAACAATCGGGGTCTTTCATAGTACCTTCAGTATTCCATCTGAGCTGCGTATATTGTGTTAAATAATCTCTGCTGCGCACATATCCATGGTGCGAATACTTTTTATCATATTCTGGATAATATTTTTTCATGTAACTTTTCGCTAAAGCTGCTGCTTTACTTTGTTTATTACCATCAGGTGTGACCGTTCCGCAAATGTGTACACCTGGAGGACTTGAATGTACAAAAACAACACTTCCATCACTGCACTGACCAATTACCATATAAGTGTGTCCCGGTTTAACCATTATATCTCCCGCTTTAAAATTCTTTATATTACTGGGATTAATAACGTCACCCCAATTGTTGTCAACAAACTTAGGAACCTTAGCGGAAGAAAACACATATCCTGTCCCTTCCATATCTTTATTATGAAAAACGTTGTATAAAATCCATCCCCGATACCCTGAACAATCTAGCCCTAAAGGAAGATATGCAGGTACAGGAGTTTTAGCTTCACCATTTTCGCTTATAGCATAATTAACAAAATTATAACTTGAATCTTGGCTATCAAAAAATTCTTTCCACTGTGGCCAAACGCCAATGTGCCTAGCAGTTCGGCTTGCAGCAGTGTCTTCATCGTTCCAGCCGCCTCCCCATATATAAAGAGTCCCACCGACTGGCTGCATAGCTGTTGCTAAAAAGTTTTTAATTGTCCTCGAGCCAGGAATACTCTCAGGGATTCTTCCGGCTGAGACACTTGCTGGTAAAACCAATGATACAAGCGAAAATAACACTAATCTTTTAATTTCTAATAAAAAATTCTTTAATCTGCTCAAAATTACTCATCCACCCTTCTTATAGATATTATAACATATAAAGTCAAAAGAGTCAAAAACAATCGTTATAAAAAATATATTTTATTGAGAGAGTTCTTACCTATAAATTGATAAAAATAAATTCCACCTAAACTTATTTATGTTTATACCGACAAATTCGAAAAATTAGGTTTTTTATGTATTTTTATCATTAAATTTTGAGTTGATATTTTTATAATTTTTATCTGATCTATTTTTCAGTGATAACTTTCTTTATTTAATTATCTAAATTTTTCCGGAAATGAATAATTTCTGAGAAAATTCTAAGAAAATTTTTACAGACCTATTGCCGATATGAAATTTATATTTAAATATTAGTATTCCACCATGGGTACTTTTTTACCCATGGATTTTTTTTATAACTAAAATAAATAACTAAACCCAATTATCTCTTCCCTTGTATTTGGTATTAAACGAGTTCGTAAATTATGCTCGTAGCATACCTCATATAGACTTCAATCTCCTTCCAATGTAACCCTTCTCTAACATTCTCATCATTTAACATCGCCCAATTATTGCTTCCATTGTATTTAATATTAAAGTAGTGCCCGAAAGCGCCCGTGTTATCTCCTGGCATGTATATAGCTGCATTTTTAATATAAAAATTAGGTGAATCAACAGAATTTTTATGATTTATTACTCGAACCTTACGATCTGCAACCAATTTTCCTAATTCAAGTCTAGGGGATATTTTTATAAGCGGAGCCAATGCGTTAGCACGACGAATATTTACAATCATACATTCATTTCTCAAATGCACAGTCAAAATACTTCCTAGTTCTTTTAAGGTTTCATCACATAGCTTTTCTATAAAAGCATCTATTTCCTTGCCAGATTGGAAAGTAACATTAATAATATTTGCTAGAGATGTGGGTTTCAATTCTTTGCCTTTAAGTTTTTTAAATAATAATTTCATATTTTTCAATAGAGCGTCCCTAATTTCTGCAGAATCATCCTGCTCCTCCTTATATCCTAAATCTTTCATCAACAAATTTATTTCGTTTGAACCTAAATTACATTGACCATCTAAAAATTTAAAAAGCTTTCTGAGGCTAATAAGCTGTCTGTAGGTTTTTGTATCGTGGTATAATGGACTGTTTTTATCTTCGGTATCTAACGCCAGAATTTTTTCACGGAAATTTTTCATATCATACAATTGCTGAACCGCCGTATTTAAAAAACAATAGTTCCCATAATTCGGTAATCCCTTCATATTTTCACCTTCCTATTGAATAAAATTCACTAATTATATTATCATAAATATATTTATTTGTCAATATAGTTCAAATATAGGGAGTGCCACAAGAGAAGATATATGATAAAATAAAAGAATGAGATGTAAAAATTGAAAAAGAGAAGACAAGCAAATACAAGCAGGGAAAACAAAAGCAGGGAGCCAAATATAAAAGTGTAAACACT
>CATOLC010000063.1 GCA_951800855.1 uncultured Ruminococcus sp. | reverse complement strand
ATGCAAGGGCTACCATCAAAATCAGTGGGAAAACTGTAAATATCAGTGACCAAACCGCATACGGTAAAAGAATTTTTTTTGTTTTCATCTTTCTTTCACCCTTTCCGTTTTTTTAGTCTGCTCTTCATAAATCTCATCGCTAAACGCACTATAATCGCCAAATTCTCCAGAATAATCAGATTTCTTCATAATGTGGATATCGTCAGGTTCTAGAATCATTCCTATTTTATCATTTTCATTTAAATATTCAGTAGTCTGCATCATCCACTTAAACCCGTTTACATCAATAATTGTCTCATTATGTACTCCCTTAAACGTCACCGACGTAACAATTCCGGAAATATGCCCATCTCCAGGTGCCACTACCTCTATATCTTCAGGTCTGATTACAACATCAACAGGTTCATTTTTAGCAAAGCCTTTGTCCAGACACTCAAACTCCTGCCCTGCAAATTTTACTCTGTAATCGTCCAGCATGACTCCATCAACTATATTGCTTTCACCGATAAAATCTGCTACAAAGGCATTCTGTGGCTCATTATATATATCTTGGGGCGAACCAATCTGCTGTATTACCCCTTTATCCATCACTACAACTGTATCCGACATAGACAAAGCTTCTTCTTGGTCATGCGTTACTAAAATAAACGTTATACCCGTCTTTTGTTGCAGTTTTTTAAGTTCAGACTGCATATCCTTCCTCAATTTTAAATCTAGTGCCCCCAAAGGCTCGTCCAAAAGAATTACCTTAGGATTGTTTGCAAGTGCCCTGGCTATAGCAACACGCTGTTGCTGTCCACCAGACAGTGAGCTTATATCCCTGTTTATAAAACTTTTTAAGTTTACCATTGAAAGCATATCGTTAACCGTCTTTTTTATCTCATCTTCCGGCTTTTTCTGTATTTTCATACCAAACGCCACATTATTATATACGTTTAAATGGGGAAACAATGCATATTTCTGGAATATAGTATTAACCTCCCGCTTATGTGCAGGAACATCGTTTACCCTTTTGCCTTCAAAAAATATATCGCCTGAATCAGGCTTCAAAAATCCGCCTATTATCCTTAGAGTCGTTGTTTTTCCACAACCCGAAGGTCCTAAAATTGTAACAAATTCGCCATTTTTTATTGTTAAATTCAAGTTATCAAGTATTTTCTCATTATCAAAAGAGACAGAGATATTTTTAAGACATATAATTGGCTCATTCATTAATTTACCTCCTGAAATTTTATTTTTCCTTTTAGCTAGGATTAATTTTCCATTTTACCCCTTCTGGAGTATCCTCTAAAATAATATTTTTTGACTTAAGCAAACTACGGATTCTATCAGCTTCTTCCCAGTCTTTATTTTTCCTTGCTTCTTCTCTCTTTTTTATTAGATTTTCAATTTCCGAATTTTCCTGTTCATTTCCCAAACTAAAAGTCTTTATATCAGATTTGTCTTTTAGTATTCCTAAAATTTCAGTAAACTCTTCAAATAAATCAAGAACCTTTTTCAAAGATTCCGAAGAAACTTCCTCGCCCCGACTTATTATTATGTTAACATTCTTTATCATCTCAAATATAGCCGCCAAAGCGTCTGCTGTGTTTAAGTCATCATCCATAGAATTATAAAACTTAATTTTAAACTTTTCTATGCTAATTTCAAAATTTTTATTTGAGTTTTCTGATTTTTCATTTTTTTGTTGCTCCGTCCGCTTCTTAAGCCAAAATTCCAAACTTTCTCTAAAATTGTAAAGTCTTTTTAGAGAAGCTTTACATTGTTCCATTACATCTATGGAATAACTTATTGGAGACCTATAATGCGAGGAAATCATTAAATATCTTATTGCTTCATACCCATACTTTTTCGCTACATCTCTAACTGTAAAGAAATTCCCCAATGATTTAGACATCTTTTTGCTGTCTACATTAATATATCCGTTATGCATCCAGTAATTAGCTAATTTAGCTCCATTACAACACTCGCTTTGTGCAATTTCATTCTCATGATGAGGAAATATTAAGTCCTGGCCCCCGCAGTGTATATCAATTGTTTTCCCTAAATATTCCATTGCCATTGCTGAACATTCTATATGCCACCCAGGTCTGCCCTTTCCCCACGGGCTCTCCCAAAATGGTTCTCCCTCTTTAGCTGTCTTCCAAAGAGCAAAATCAAGCGGATCTTCCTTCAAATCATCAACATTTACTCTTGCACCCGACATGAGTTCGTCTGTTGACTGATGAGAGAGCTTACCATACTCCTTAAACGACTTCATTCTAAAGTAAACGTCCCCACTTTTTACAGAATACGCAAAACCCTTTTTAATTAAATCAGAAATCATATCTAAGATTTTCCCGATATTCTCCGTTGCTTTCGGGTTTCTTGTAGCTTCTTTTATATTTAACCCATTTGCATCAACTTTATACTCTTTTATATATTTTTCAGAGATATCTTTGTAATATTCTTTCTCCTCAATAGCTTTTTTAATTATTTTATCGTCTATATCAGTAAAATTTTGAACAAAATCAACTGTATATTTTTGACTTTCCATATACCTTCTTAGTACGTCAAACACACACATAGGACGTGCATTGCCTATATGGATATAATTATAAACTGTTGGTCCACAAGCATAAATACTTACTTTACCTTCCTTAATTGGTATAAATTTCTCTTTTTTCCCGGTAAGAGTATTGTAAATATACATAAGCTACCTCCTAATTTTAAAAACATTATCTATCATTTACGAATTCACGGTTCTCATAAATATATATCGTCCCGGATACCCAGGATAAAACCACTGAGCCCCATAAAAATACCTCTTTGACTATCACAGCCAAATGTTCATAAGGATAATATTCCCCATAAAACTTTTTTGCTGTTAATAGTGCAATTCCCATGAATACCGTCAAAAACTGACTTATGGTCTTAGCCTTTCCTCAAATGTTTGCTGCTATGACATCTCCTTTTTTCGCAGCCATTAATCGGACCGACATAACCACAAACTCCCTAATAAACATCAAAATTATAGCAACAGCACTAACCTGATGTAGTTGGACAAAGCAGACAAAGGCAGTCATCACCAAGGCTTTATCTGCCAAAGGGTCCGCAAATTTCCCAAAATCCGTTACTTTCTCCTGTTTTCTTGCTATTTCTCCATCTAAGTGGTCCGTAATAGAAGCGATAAAAAACGTAACGAACGCCAATATATACATTTCATTGAGAAGAAAATACATAAAAAACGGAACTAATACAATCCTAAAAATTGTAATTTTATTCGCAGTGTTCATGCCTTTATCCAAAATTTTCACACCCTTTAATGTTATAGTGAAATTAAATTAAAAATAAATACAAAAATAGTCATTTATTTTCTTTGTAAATTCTTAAAACAATCCCGTCTCAAATTTTTTATTCTGAAATATATTCACATGTCAAAGAACTTCAGGATATTCTTCCATTCTTCCGATTAAATTGTAATCATCATATTCTTCAACCTTTACCATTACAAATTTACCTTCCAAATTTTTCCCTGCAGATTTTTCATTTATAGTAAAAAATATTTTTCCGTCTACTTCTGGAGCCTCTCCTATCCCTCTTCCGAACCAGAACCCTGTTTCCTCATCGATTCCTTCGGTTAACACTTCTATTGTTTTGCCGACTATACTCTTTCCTTTTTCTTCAGCAATTTTTTCTTGTATTTTCATAATGTCCATACATCTTTTTTCCCTTATTTCTTCATCAACCTGGCCTGACATGCCAAAAGCCTTTGTTCCTTCTTCTCTAGAATATGCAAAACAGCCAACCCTATCAAATTTAAGCTTACTTACAAAATCCTTAAGCTCGTTAAACTCTTCTTCTCCTTCTCCGGGAAATCCGCAAATAAATGTCGTTCTTAATACTAAATTTGGAATTTTATCTCGCATTTTTCTAATTAGATTTTCTAGCCACTTCCTATCTCCCCTTCGATTCATAGGCTCCAAAATTCTTTTATCACAATGCTGAAGTGGAATGTCTATATAATTTAAAATTTTGTCCTCCTTTTCTATTAAATCCAAAAGCTCATCTGTTATTCTTTCGGGGTAACAATACATCAGCCTTATCCAATGGAGATTTTCAATTTGGCAAAGCTCACGTAACAGGGCAGGCAGTTCCAGCTTTCCGTATAAATCTTCTCCATATCTTGTGGT
The DNA here is from genome assembly GCA_951800855.1 of uncultured Ruminococcus sp. Lineage (GTDB taxonomy): Bacteria > Bacillota > Clostridia > Oscillospirales > Acutalibacteraceae > CASPLG01. Next base: position 832 of record CATOLC010000063.1, on the reverse strand, counting down.
ATCCTGAGCTATAACCAAAAGCTCCTTAACCCCACGTTTCACAAGATTCTTGGCCTCATTTATTATTTCTTCCTTGTGCCTACTTCTAAAACGTCCTCTTATCACCGGTATAGCACAGTATGAACAAAAATTATCGCATCCATCTGCAATTTTTAAATATGCAAAATATTTTGGAGTAGTTAAAACTCTTTCCCCGTCCATCGGCATTTCTTCTTTTTTACTAAACAAACTTACCTTTTCATTTTTAAATACTTTGTCAAGAGCCTCCTTGATTTTGCCATTTGAACCAATTCCTATAATTCCATCAATACTTGGAACTTCCCTAACAAGTTCTTCTTTGTATCTTTGTGCCAAACACCCTGTAACAATAATATGCTTAAGTCGTGCCTTTTTAGACAGCTTAATTTTTACTAAACTCAAAATCTCATCTATGCTTTCTTCCTTCGCTGCTCTTATAAATCCGCATGTATTTACTATTACAGCATCTGCCTTGGCTAAATCCGATACTATTTTATATTTTTCGCATTTTATTTTCCCCAGCATAAGCTCGGCATCTACTCGATTTTTTTCGCAACCAAGACTTATCATCCCTATATTGTAGCTCACTTTAAACCATCCTTTTTCTTCTTCACTGGATAACCCCATTTTTTCGTAAAAAGCACTAAATCCCTAGAGAATTGCAACTTCTCTTCCTCTACATCCTCGCATAAATGGCTGAACTTTAAGCAAAGCCATCTATCTTTAATTATTTACTCTTCAAAAATAATACTTTTTATAATATCAGGAAGTTTAGTTTCAGTCTTTATAACCTCCTAAACAATCAGGGCTACTG
>CATOLC010000062.1 GCA_951800855.1 uncultured Ruminococcus sp. | reverse complement strand
TCCTTTTGGGGTAAAGCTATTCACAAACGGACCTATAATAATAAATGTTTCAGAAGTCAGGACACAACTAGGTGTTTCGAGTCCGGCACAAGAGGCCGGAATCAAAAAATCTGATATAATAACTCATTTAAACGGAAATAGAATTGCAACAAACGAAGAACTTGCTGAAGTTATAGAAAAAACTGAGGGCAACCCTCTTAAAATCTCTATTTTAAGGAATAATTCTCCTTTAGAGTTTAATGTAACTCCTGTTAAATCAATAGAGGATAAAAAATATAAAATAGGCATATGGGTACGTGATAGCTCAGGAGGAATTGGTACAGTAACATTTTATGACCCTAAAAGTGAGATTTTTTCAGGGCTTGGACACGGAATTTGCGATGTAGACACCGGGGATATCCTTCCTTTAGAACGTGGTTATATAATGGATGCATCAATTAATGGAATAACTCGCGGATTGGAGGGAAAACCCGGAGAATTAAAGGGAAGTTTTGTGGGAACAAAACCGATAGGTGAATTAAGTGCTAATTTAAAAACCGGAATATATGGAAAACTCAAAAATTTTTCCACTCCAGTTCCTCCTATAAAAATAGCTATGAAACATCAAGTGAAAACTGGACCTGCAAAAATATTTACAACGGTATCTGGAAAAACTCCTCAATACTATGATATAAATATAGAAAATATATGTTATAATGAAAATAACCCTACTAAAAATATAACAATATCAATTACAGATAAGGAACTTCTAGAAAAATCCGGAGGGATTGTCCAAGGGATGAGCGGAAGTCCATTAGTACAAAATGGCATGCTAATCGGTGCGGTAACTCATGTATTTATAAATGAACCTAGACGAGGATATGCAATATTTGCAGAAACCATGCTTACAACATCTCGGGAAATATTTCGGACTAATGCACAAAATATAACTCTTAATTGAGAATAGATGTCAATATTATATATAATTTTTGTTTGATAATTGGAAAAGTATTGCCATAAATGTAAATATATGGTATTTTAAATCTTGAAAACTATATTTTGGAGGAATTTAAATGAAAAATCTCGTAAACCTACTTATAACTACAGATTGCGAAGAATTTGACAGGAATTTAGCTGAAGCACTAAAAGAGTATTCTATAAAAGTATCTTTTGCACCGAAAGATGGTCTAAAAACTGTGCAATTGATAAAAGATACTGCTCCTGATATCGTAGTTTTAGATATGTTTTTGACAACAATGGATTCAACAGGAGTAATACAGACTATTAAAAAAGAAACTCTTGCCCAAGTCCCAATGTTTATAGTTATGTCTGGAGTGAAAAATCAAACCATAGAATTAGAAGCTTTCTCTTCTGGTGCAGATTATTTCCTCATAAAACCATTTACTCCTCCTGAACTTGCTCAAATAATAACCGATATAATGTTAAAAAAATCTTCCCTTAATAAAGCCAAAAACGTAATTTGTCCTCTGAATACGTCTTCAATAGTCAAAGACTCATCTGAAAAAAGCACAGAAATCGAAGTTACTGAAATTCTCCATCAAATAGGTGTTCCTGCTCACATAAAGGGCTACCATTACCTCCGAGCCGCAATACTCTTGTCCATTGAAAACCCTGATATCATTAACGCAATAACAAAACAGCTCTACCCTTCAGTTGCAAAAAAGTTCTCCACAACTGCTTCCAGTGTAGAACGAGCAATAAGACATGCTATAGAAGTTGCTTGGGACAGAGGAGATATCGATATATTAAATTCTTATTTTGGGTACACAATTCATACCTCCAGAGGAAAACCCACAAATTCTGAATTCATCGCCATGATAAGCGATAAACTTAGACTTAATATAAAATCCGCTGGATAATTTATTTTAATATACCTTCATCCTTAAGTATCTTTTTAATATTTTTTTTAAGTTTAGTTTGAGAGGCATGAGACATCATCCTAAAGCTTATAACTATCTCTTTTTCTGAATCTGTTAAATCCGCAGAAAACTTAGGATATTTCTCTTCTTCTAGTTCTACTATTATACTCCTTTTTGTCTTTTCCTTTATTGGGGGGATTTCTACAACTTCATCATTTTCTGGAAGTTCTTTGGCATCTCCCTGCAAACTGTTATAATAATGTTCATAATTTTGGGAATCACTAAGGCGTACTTTTTCTCCTTCAGATTCCAATAAGTTAATAATTGGTTCTTTAAATATGTCAGCAAGCTTAAATAAAGTTTTTAAATCCGGAATTGTCCTTCCCCTTTCATAATAGGAATAGGTGGAACGATCTATATTAAGTAAATCTGCAACTTGGCGCTGTGTATAGCCAGCTCTATCTCTAAATTTTTTAAGTTTTCGACAAATATCATCTAAAATGCTTTTCCCCTCCCTATATAAAAAGCTATTAATAGATGATATTATTATTTGAGTTTTTTATCCAAAAATGTAAATTCTAGTCACACTTTTTGCACCTTTCATGTTTATAATTATATTAATCTAAAAATCCTCATCACAAAAACTTAAAATATTTTTTATCTTTTTTTATTCCTTTTTATTGGATGGCAAAAATAAGCAAAATTGGTACTTATAATTATAAGCTTTTAAATTTTTAATTTGTAAAACTAAGCCTTTTAGTGGGTATTTAAGGTAAAATAAGATTATAGATAATCCACTTTATTATTAGAACCCATAACATTTTTTATTTTATGCTTAACTAAATTTTTGATTGAATCACGAGCAGGTGCCAAGTATTTTCTGGGGTCAAAATTTTTGGGGTCAAGAGCTAACTGCTTTCTTATCTCAGCGGTCATTGCAAGTCTCAGGTCTGAATCAATATTTATCTTGCAAACTGCCATTTTTGAAGCTTTCCTGAGCATTTCTTCAGGGATTCCAGCAGTATCCGACAAATTTCCTCCAAAACTATTAATATCTTCTACAAAGCTTGGCAGAATAGAGGACGCTCCATGTAAAACTATCGGAAAATTAGGTAGTCTCTCTTGTATTTGTTCTAAAATGTCAAATTTAATCTTTGGTTTATGCCCCGGCTTAAATTTATACGCTCCATGACTGGTTCCAATTGCTACAGCAAGAGAATCAACTCCTGTTCGTGATACAAAATCCTGAACTTGCGTCGGAGAAGTATAAAATGACTGTTCCTCTGTCACACTTATATTCTCTTCTATGCCTGCTAATCGTCCAAGTTCGCCCTCTACGGTTACATCATATTTGTGAGCGTAATTCACCACTTCCCTTGTAAGTTCAATATTTTTCTCATAATCCAGGTGAGAGCCATCTATCATTACCGAAGTAAAGCCACCGTCTACACATGCCTTACATAAATCAAAGCTATCTCCGTGATCTAAATGCAAAGCAATAGGCAGATTTGTCTCTTTCACTGCTGCTTCTACTAGCTTTATCAAATACGTATGGCTTGCATATTTTCTTGCTCCAGATGACACCTGCAATATTACAGGTGACTCCATTTCTTTGCAAGCCTCAGTAATCCCTTGGATTATTTCCATATTGTTTACATTAAATGCCCCTATAGCATATCCCTCTTTATACGCTTTTTCAAACATCTTTCTTGTGTTTATAAGCCCCATAATTAAATTCTCCTCCAATTATTAAATATAATTATACATTACTGTATATATTATATGAATAAAACTTGCATTTTAAAAGTTTTTTGAAAATTTCTATTGACTTTAGATTGCTTTTAAGAATATAATATAAATAATCCAACCAAGCTGGTGTGGCTCAGTAGGTAGAGCAGCTGATTCGTAATCAGCAGGTCAGCGGTTCGAATCCGCTCACCAGCTCCATTGTTGGAAATAATCTGCAAATTTATTTGTAGAATTTTATTCCGTATAAAAGCTTTTAAAAATCCTCATTTCCAAGAATGAGGATTTTTGCATATAGAAAAAGCAGCTATTTTTGTAATAGCTGCAAAAACTCTAGATGAATTATTCGTTAATTTTGGTGACAACACCAGAACCAACAGTACGTCCACCTTCACGGATAGCAAAGCGAAGTCCCTCTTCAATAGCAATAGGAGTAATAAGCTCAACATCCATAACTACATTATCCCCAGGCATACACATTTCAGTACCCTCTGGAAGCTTTATAACTCCAGTTACGTCAGTTGTTCTAAAATAGAACTGAGGTCTATAGTTATTAAAGAATGGAGTGTGTCTTCCTCCCTCTTCCTTTGTCAATACATAAACCTGCCCTTTGAACTTAGTATGGGGATTGATTGTTCCCGGCTTTGCCAAAACTTGTCCCCTTTGGATATCTTCACGCTGAACACCACGCAAAAGCACACCTATGTTATCTCCGGCCTCTGCATAATCAAGAATTTTTCTGAACATTTCTATTCCAGTTACAACTACTTTTTTACGTTCATCAGTCAAACCAACAATTTCCACTTCTTCAGAAGTTTTTAATTGTCCTCTCTCTACTCTACCGGTAGCAACAGTTCCACGACCAGTGATTGTAAATACGTCTTCAACAGGCATAAGGAAAGGTTGATCCGATTTTCTCTCTGGGGTCGGGATAAAGTCATCTACAGATTTCATAAGTTCATTTATGCATTGATACTCTGGAGCATTAATATCCTTTGCTGAAGACTCAAGCACCTTTAAAGCTGAACCTCTGATAATCGGTGTATCGTCACCAGGGAACTCATACTCAGTAAGAAGTTCACGGATTTCCATCTCGACTAAATCCAACAGCTCTTCATCATCAACTTGGTCAACCTTATTCATGAATACTACGATATTTGGCACGCCAACCTGACGAGCAAGCAAAATATGTTCTCTAGTCTGGGGCATAGGACCATCAGCAGCTGAAACAACTAAGATTGCTCCGTCCATCTGCGCAGCACCAGTTATCATATTTTTAACATAGTCGGCGTGGCCAGGGCAGTCAACGTGTGCATAGTGGCGATTCTCAGTTTCATACTCTACGTGAGCAGTATTAATAGTTATACCACGTTCTCTTTCTTCGGGTGCTTTATCAATATTTGCATAATCAACAAAATCAGCCTCGCCCTTCAAATTCAAAACCTTTGTAATAGCTGCTGTAAGAGTTGTCTTTCCGTGGTCAACGTGACCTATTGTACCGA
>CATOLC010000061.1 GCA_951800855.1 uncultured Ruminococcus sp. | reverse complement strand
GATTAGTACTATTCGTCATTTTGGATTAGGATATGCACCGAGCGATGGATTTTCAGCTGTTAATTATTTGAAGAAAAAAGGATATAGTGATGATATTTTAAATCTTTCAAATGTAGCCATGTTATCTCGAAATGGGAAATTATACGACAGGTTCCGCGGACGGGTAATGTTCCCTATAATAGATTTGAGAGGGAACGTAATTGCGTTTGGCGGACGGACTATAGAGGATACAGGGCCGAAATACTTGAACACTTCGGATACTTTAGTTTTTAAAAAGAGTGAGAATATTTTTGCTCTTAATTTTGCAAAAAATAACGCAGAGGGAAATCTGATACTTGCAGAAGGGTACATGGATGTTATAGCACTGCACCAGGCGGGCTTTAAAAATGCAGTTGCGACGTTGGGAACGTCTCTTACGGAAGGTCAAGTAAGGCTTATGTCCCGGTTCGTAAAAGAGGTAGTGATTTCTTACGATTCCGATGAAGCTGGGAAGAAAGCTTCGGACAGAGCAATTAAGCTTTGCAGGGCAAATGGTTTGCTTGTAAAAGTATTAAGTATCCCTAAAGGAAAAGACCCGGATGAGTTTATGAAATCTTATGGGAAAGAAGGAAGCATAAGGTTTAAAAATTTGGTAAAAGACTCTGTTAGTGATATGGAATATAGGTTTGGACGGATAAAATCTAAGTATGATTTGGATAAATCTGAGGATAAAGTAAAATATTTAAATGAATGCATAAAAATCTTAAGCGAAATTGAGAATGAGATGGAATGTGAAATTTATGCCGGAAAACTTGGAGAGGAAGTTGAAATAGAAAAAAGTTCGATTTTGCTTCAGGTAAAAAGAGTTAAAAAGAGTAAATTTAAAACAGAAAATGCAAATAAATTTAAAAAAATCCAGCAGAAAATCTCCGGAATGTTGGACAAGCAGGATAAAAATAGAGGAATAAGTCTACGCACAATTAAAGCTGAAGAATTATTTTTATCAGCACTTATGAATAATTTAGATATGGTGGAAGATATTTCTTTTAGAGTTGAGCCGGATTTATTTACGAATGATTTGAACCGGAAAATTTATGAAACAATATGTAGACTTGATAAAAACGGACGGAATATAGATGTCACAACGATAACATCTGAAGGGTTTAATATGCAGGAGTCGGGGTATATAACTAAATTGATTTGCAATTATATTCCTTCATCTCAAATCAAAAATGATATTAATGAATATATTTCTGTGATAAAAATAGAAAAAGAAGCAAATAAATTAGCAAGTTCAAAAGATATGGATGAAAATGAAATAAAAAAGTACATAGAGGGATTGAAAGAGTTAAAAAAATAAAATCGAGGAGGTAAGAGCCATGGAAGATAATCTGAAAAACGGAACTCAATCAAAAGAAACGGTTATAAAAGATATTATAGAGCATGGGAAAACTAATGGTCAGATAAGTACTAATGAAATCCTGGATGCAATGGGAGAGCTTGATTTCGATCCTGATCAAATAGAGCAACTTTATGATTCAATGGAATCAATGGGTGTGGAAATAATTGAAGGATTGGATACACATTCGGAAGGCAATATAACCTTTGACATAAAAATGAATCCGGAAGATATATCTGAAGAAAATTCTTATTCGGGAAGCTCGGGTCCGGAGGACCCTGTTAAGGTGTATCTGAAGGAAATTGGCTTTATACCTTTGCTTACACCAGAAGAAGAGATAGATTTAGCTATAAGGATTTCTGAGGGTGACGAAAACGCCAAAAAAAGGCTGACAGAAGCAAATTTAAGACTTGTTGTAAGTATAGCAAAAAGATACTTGGGACGGGGAATGCATTTTATTGATTTAATACAAGAAGGCAATTTAGGTTTAATTAAAGCTGTTGAAAAGTTTGACTATTCAAAAGGGTTTAAGTTTTCAACATACGCCACATGGTGGATACGTCAAGCGATAACTAGAGCGATTGCAGATCAGGCAAGGACGATTAGAATTCCAGTACACATGGTAGAAACTATGAATAAAGTCCGGCGCGTGTCGGGGCAGATGATGCATAATAATGGAGAAGAACCGTCTGCTGAGGAGGTCGCAGAAGAGCTTAATATTTCACCTGAAAAGGTCAAAGAAGTAATGAAAGCCTCTCAGGACCCAATGTCACTCGATTCTCCTGTGGGTGATGAAGAAGATACCCATTTGGGAGACTTTATACCGGATAATGATGCTATAGCTCCATCAGAAAAAGCATCTCAAACATTGCTTAAAGAACAGCTCCTCGAGGTTTTGGATACTTTGACCCCACGGGAAGAAAGAGTCCTTAGGATGCGGTTCGGTTTGCTTGACGGACACCCCAGAACGCTTGAAGAAGTTGGTAGGGAGTTCCACGTTACCCGTGAACGGATTCGCCAGATAGAGGGCAAAGCTCTAAGGAAATTGAGACATCCCAGCCGAAGCAAAAAACTAAAAGATTTTTTAGATTAAGTGTTATCTAAGGGAGTGTCCAGCGGAAAGAAAATATGATAAAATGAGATTTCTAAAGAAATAATTGAGCCACTTTGTAGCGCCGTTCCAAATGGTTCTTTAAGTACTTTTAAATTTGTTATGAATGTTTTTGTTTGTGCTTACAACAAATTTAGACCCGCCCTTATCTAAAACGAATGATTTATATTAACAAAAGTTAAGTTATCCACATTTTTTTCAGAAAGTGTGGATAATTATATTTTTTAAAGTTCTTTGGATATTTACGAAAGTAGAGTTAAATAATTTTTACTGAGTAAAAAGATTAGAGAGCAGGATTCAGACAAATAGCTCTGTCGTTTAGGTGTAGGTGAAGATGTAGCGGAATTTGACTATTGTCCCCTAAGATTTGGGTATCATCCATTTTTTCATAAAAAAGGGATAATATTAATTTTTATAATTTATAAAATATAAAAACAGGGGTAATAAAAAATTTTTTAAATTTTGTTTATAATAAATTGCAAACAAACAACTAAATATACATAAAACATTAACCAAATTATACAAAAAATGTTGATATTATTCATATATATATGTATAATTATATTGTATAAAACAATTGTTTTATGTATAAAAACTAAAAAGAGCTGTTATAGCAATACCAATTGTGGGATTTTGGGGAATACAAAATATTAGTTAAAACAAAAAAGGAGTGGTAAATTATGACAGAATATAAAATTAGCCAAGAAGCTATGAAAAAGTTAAAAGATGACTATGTTCTTCTGGAAGTGGAAAATATAACATTAGGGCTATGCAAGAAGAATATTGCAGGAAACCTGAGAAAAGCAGATTGTAAAAATGAAAATTTTGTAGAGCAGTATGCATCGTTGGTTGGATATGTACACAAAAACAGTTGTGAACAGTTTAATAAAGATTTTGGGATGTTATACTATGATGCTAAAAGTAATAACAAAGTTTATAATGGGGCGATTGAAAATATGAGAGATAGTCGTGGAATATTGGTTAGTGCAGAAGAGAAAGGTGTGTGCAAAGACTTCATGATCGATGATTTTGGCTCGGTGACATCTCATCAAATCCAGGGGTCTAGTGGTGTGCCTATTATACCTAAGAAAAAAATTAAATGTCCTGTTTGTAATGAGTCGTTTCGGCCATATAATAAAAAGTTGGAGACAGTAATGGCGGACTTTCTTAAGAGTCAAGGGGTTGGGGTTAAGAACATACCAGAGAATCAAGAGTAGATTTTTTAAAAATTCCTTAAATGAAAATTATCCGGGAGCGTACTTTGCTTTTCCGGATAATTTGTTTTTTTATATTAAAAAATTTTGGTAAATTATTTAGATAATATCGATGAGCAGTATTTTATTTATATACCGGTTGAATTTGATTATTTTTAAGGGCGTTTTCCAGAGATGGAATTAGCAGATTAAAATCAGCAACCAAAGAATTAGGTTTTTTGTCGGGGTCATCTTGACTCATCGGAACAAAAAATATGTTTTTCATATTTATGGCCTTCCCTATATTTAGTGCAGATGCACCTAATGCATCATTTGTTGCTAAGGCTAAAAGTACGGGTTTGTGTACACGAAGTTGAGATTTTACTGCCATTGTCACGGGAGTATCTGTTATTGCTCCGCATAATTTCCCAAGGGTGTTCCCGGTACATGGTGCCACGGCTAAAATATCAACCATATCATGGGGTCCAATTGGTTCTGCATCTTCTATTGTCTTGATTACTTTTTTACCGCAGATTTTTTCAATTTTTCGTTCAAAATCAATTGCTTTTCCGAAACGAGTGTCGATTTTTGAGGCATTAAATGACATAATTGGAACGATTTCATGTCCCATTTCATATATTTTTTCCATCTGGTTTAATGCCTTTGCAAACGTACAGAATGAACCACAAATAGCAAATCCTACTTTGATTTTTTCCATAATCCTTCCTCCTTTATCATTTTATATATGGTTTTTTTTATGATTTCACCAGCTGTTTTAGGTGAAAATTTCCCCGGTAGACCAGTAGCACTGATAACTTTTATGTCTAAAAAGTCTGCAGTATCTGAATCTACTCCTCCTGGACTTGACGCTAAATCAATTATTTTTACACCTTCACAGCATTTTAACAGATTGTACCGGTCAAAGATTCTGTGCGGGACTGTATTAAATATAACGTCATAATCTAAAAATTCAGGCAGATTATTAGTTTCCAGCGGTTCGTACCCAAGTGTTTGTATCCAGGCAAAATCAAGAGCTGAACGTGCACTGACAGAGACTTTCCCGCCCAAATTCTTTAATTTTTTTGAAAGTATCTTTCCTATCCTTCCAAAACCCACTACAAGAAAATTACCGGAGTCAATAGTCCCTTCACATTCTTGCATAGCAATCTGGATAGCGCCTTCGGCCGTAGGAACAGCATTTAATATTGCAAAGTCTTCTCTTGAAGAATAGTCCATGAGACATAAATTCTTCCATTTTTCCCCTATATTATGAAGAGTTCCTGAACCACCGCAAAATATGTTTTTTGTTTCCAGTTTTTTTCTGAATTCATCATCTAAATCTATTTTTGAATCAAAAAGGGGAGCATTTAGGGTTTTTCCGTCACGAGTTACCGGAACAGGCAAAATTATAAAATCACTGTTATCTAGCGCCAAATCAATATCTTTTTTAGGTGTGATTTTTGCACCTGTCTTTTTTTGTGAATATCCATATATCTTTACATTGTGTCCGTCTTTAATCAGAGATTCTGCCATAAAAATTCCCCTGGCGTCTCCTCCAATAACACAAAAATTGGTTTTTTCAGTCATAATATTTACACTCCTTTGCCCTTATAACATATGCATTATTTAATTTATTTGATAAAGGTTCCGGATTAACTAATTTGAAAATAGAGTAGTTATTTAGAAGTTTATGAAAAGGAATAAAGAAAATAATAAATGTTTATTTTTATA
>CATOLC010000060.1 GCA_951800855.1 uncultured Ruminococcus sp. | reverse complement strand
AACCATAACAGGGAACAGCGTGTCTGGGGAGGACAATGTAACAGAGTATGAAGGTGTTTATAGAGGTGACAAGGCCATATTAAACATAATCAGCAATGTGAAAACAGTTGCATTTAATACAAACGGTGGAAATAGTTTAGAACCTTTGTCCGTTACACAAGGCACCTCTCTAGGACAAGCATTCCCGGGAAGCCCCATTAGGTCTAGATATATTTTTTCGGGTTGGTTTACAGATAATAACACATTTAAAAATCAATTTACAAGCTCTGGCCCAATAACGGGGGATATTACTGTATACGCAAAATGGACTAACGAGGATACCACTGGGCCACAAATCACATGTAAGAGTCTTACATATCTAAAAAATGGCACTGAGGAAGAATATAAAACTGATACTTGGTCAGCGACCCCTATCACTGTAACTTTTGACGTGGAAGACCAGGTCGAATCTGGCGGGATTATTTCGGGCATTGACCTCGTCAGCTATGAGATTTCCTTAGACGGCGGGACAAGTTATTTTAAGGCCACAGACAATGAAAAAATCAAAGAAAACAGTGTAGAGGTTCTCTATCCAGATTTTGGTGATATTTCCGGTTCTGGTTCCAATCCCATTATAAATAGTACGCTTAAACTTAAGGTTTCCAATGAAGGTAAATCTGATTTAAAGATTAAGGTTTCTGATAGATATGGTAATATCGGTTACTCAAATGCCGCCGTAACGCTGCAAATCGACACGACACCGCCTGACTCTGTGAAGGTCATCTCTCCGAAAGAGGAAAGCTGGATTTACACCAAAACTCCGACGATTTCCGGTACGGGCGAGGCTTGCTGTACGGTCCGCATAAAGGAGGGAGAAACGATTTTAGGCGAAACAACTGTCGCGGAAAACGGTGCTTGGCAGCTGACTTTGGGCTCTCTTAGCGAATGGATTCATAATTTTGTGATTACTCAGACAAACCGCGCCGGAACAACCTCCCCGGAAGTGAATTTAAGCCTTTTAGTTGACACGAGCGGTGCTGCCGCCAGAATTATCATCGTGCCGGACGGCAGGGTTTACTGGGTCCGCCCGGGAAACAAGGATGTATTTAAACATAAGATTCTTTTGGGTTAAAATTATGTTAATTTTAATGTGCAATAAAAGAAGAGGTATGGGGACCTCTTCTAAATATTTTTTTAGTACACTTTGTTATGAGTCTAAAGATAAAATATTATTGAGTAATATCCAATTTTGCCTAAAATACCGCATGAGGTTCCAATAACCCACTCCTCTGAAACCATATTGGACTGCAGTTTCCAGCTTTGCTGATATACTTCTTGGGTCTTCAAACCATACAATATGGTCTTTCCCATCTTTTGAGTACTCAAAATACGGAGACATGGCTAGATTATCAAACTTTATTTGGGCCCCATTTAGTATTGCAATATCTATTGCTTCAGGGTTTCCTATTATCTTAGCTTCGCTTTCCCCTCTTACAAAAGGCAGCGTCCAGTCATAACCGTAATTTGGTATTCCCATATCTGTTTTTTCACTAGGGATTTGAGTTATACTGTAGTCTAGAACTTCTTTTACCTTGTTTAAAGGAGCAACTGCCATTGGAGGTCCGTATGTATATCCCCATTCATATGTCATTAGAAACACGGTATTTGCATTTTGTCCTAAAAGTTTGTAGTTTATCCCTTCATAGATAAGTCCTTCTTGGCCCGATGACGCTTTGGGTGCTAGTGCGACCGAGTTAGTGAATCCGTTTTGGTTCATGGTTTTTGTCAGTTCTCCCACGAATTCTGCAAAGTTATATTGGTCCTCTTCCAAAACATACTCAAAATCCACATTTATACCGGAATATCCTCTGCTTTTAACTGTTTCAAGCAGATTTTGTATTAATTTATTTCTCATTGTCATATCGCTGCACACGGCACTTACAAGATTATTGTTAAACTTTCCGTTTGAATCCAAAGGAGTAAGTGTTAGTATCGGAGAAACTCCAAATTTATCAGCCTCAGATATAAGATAATAATCGTAAATCGGAATTAATTCTCCACTAACGGTGAACCCATAAGAAAATGTTAAAAGTTCGTTTAGGTAAAGAAGGGTTTCGGATAAAGTAGTTTTTTGTATAAAAGGATAGGCATATCCAAACACTTTTAAATTTCCTATTTTATTTCCTACATATTTAATTACAATATTTTCTCCACTTTGTAGATTTTCATTAGTAATAAGAAACGGGTTATTTCTTAAAAGATCTATTGGCCTGGTTCCATAAAGCTCTGAAATTGAGTATAAATTCTCTCCAGGTTTTACAGTATGGATAATTTCGGGAACCAACACTACAATAGCCTGCCCTATGGCAAGCTTGTTAGCACTGCTTATCTGATTATCAAACAGAAGTCTTTGCGGTGAAACTCCATATTTTTCAGCAATAGAATAAATGGTTTCTCCTGCTTTAACTACATGTATCATATAAAACTCACTCCTCATTTTAATATTACGGTCATGAGGAGCCTTAATATGTTTAAAATGGTTTAATTAATATAAAAACGCTTAAATTTTCCTTATAATTCCTTATTTTATGTGTGATTACATTGACATGATATTGACAAAATAATATAATTATTGATGAAATATTGAATTTTGTGCAAGTTTTTAAAGACGGAAAAGAGGGAGGTAAGACAATAGATATATTCCAAATTTCAAAAAATATTAGGAGGTTATTTTGTGAAAAAAAGTATTTTATGTTTTGTTTCTATATTATCCTTTTTGGCTGCATTTTTTACATTTAAAACAAATGCCGAATCAAAGGCTCCGACTAAAAATACTATTCCCATAGCAATGGCAACCGACAGAAATTACGTTTATCCAACAATAGTTGCAATGGTTTCTATGCTGGAAAATAAAAAAAGTAATACTTATTTTGATTTTTATATAATGACATCTGGAGATATAGGATTTGAGAAGAATTATATTAATAAATTGAATACTTTATATCCTAACGATTGCAAAATAAATATAATAGATATGAAAAAGCGATTCAGTTCTTCTTTTATTGCCCCTGGGCATATAACGACGCCTACGTACTATCGGCTTGCACTTCCGAGTTTACTTACTCAATATAACAAGGTATTATATCTGGATGGTGATATTCTAGTCCGTACAGACCTTTCAGATTTGTACAATACTGATATTTCTGGTTATTATATAGGAGCAGTAAAAGATTTTGGTGAAATTTTATGGACGCTTCCTGGCGGTTGGTTTCCGGACTATGCTAAACGTTTGGGCATTAGGGATGGGAACCAACTTATAAATGCTGGAATACTTGTAATGAACCTTAAAAAGATGCGTGATGAAAATTTAGAGAAAGCTTTTTATGAGTATATCCCAAAACTTAAACAGCGTGGGATATTACTTAATGACCAAGATGTCTTAAATGCTACATGTTACGATAAAATTAAGTTTTTACCGCCTGCATACAATGCCATGCATCACTTTGAATTTAAATATGATACAATACCTCATCTGTTTACTTGCTATGATCCATATGAATTTAAAGAAGCTTGTGAAAATCCTAAAATAGTTCATTTTACTTCTTCTAATAAACCTTGGAAAAATTCTAATATGAGATTTTATGGTGAGTGGAATAAGTACCGTCAGATTGTTGAAAATAGAATTTATAAAATCCTCCCTGAAGGTGTTTACATAATACACAGTCTACTAAATGACCGTAAAGTTTTGGATATTTGTAATGCGGATATCGCCAGTGGAGCAAATCTTCAGTTGTGGGACTTAAACTGGACTAATGCACAAAAATTCAGACTTAAATATCTTGAACAAGGATTTTATGAAATAGAATCTTTGTGTTCTGGAAAGCTGGTTGACGTTGCTTGGGGGGGAAAATCTGAGGGAACGAATATCTGGCAATGGGAAAGGAATCATACAGATGCTCAAAAGTGGAAAATCATAAATGCCGGAAATGGTTATTTTTATATTGAATCTAGATGTAGTAGGCTTTATATAGATGTGTGTAATTCTAATATTGCAAATGGCTCAAATGTTCTTAGCTGGGTTTTTCATGGGGGTAATAACCAAAAATTCAGATTTGAAAAAGTCTAAAAAAATATACAGCACTAAATAGATTTAACTAATGATAACTAAAATCAAAAATATCCGATGGTCTTTTCTGAATACGAGTTTATATACGACTAAAGTACGTCTTATTAGCTGCCATATTATTGTGGCAGCTATATTTAATAGTTTAGTAAAATTCATATGGAATAAATATGGCCAGATTAATATATATTTATATAAAAAAGGCCGTTGGAGTTGAGGGAATGGACTGGCACAATTTGAATTATTATGATGTAATGGAGAAATTCGGAACCAAAGAAGGAGGAATTACAAATATAGAATTAAAAAAATTAGAGGGCAGATATGGAAAAAATACTTTGGTTCAGGAAAATAAACCTACTTTGCTGAAACGCTTTCTGGAACAATTTTCTGATTTTATGGTTCTTATATTATTGGCTGCCTGCGGAGTTTCATTTGTGACAGCAATAATAGACGGAAGCGGGAATTACGCCGACCCTATAATAATACTTTCTATAGTGGTGTTTAATTCAATTATAGGGGCCATGCAGGAAAGCAAGGCTGAAAAAGCTATTGATTCATTAAAAAAACTTTCTGCGCCGTATGCAAAAGTTATACGGGATGGGAAGCAAAAGAATATTCCTTCAGAAAAAGTTTTGCCTGGAGATATTCTTGTGGTTGAGGCAGGAGGCTCTATATGTGCTGATGCAAGGCTGATAGAATCTCACGACTTAAAAACAGAGGAATCCTCTCTAACAGGAGAGTCTAATGCTGTGAAAAAGAGTGCATCAGCTATTTTGCCAAAAGATACGCCTGTCGCCGAAAGAAAAAATATGGTTTTTGCATCGAGTTCTGCCGTTTCTGGGCATGCAAAGGCGATAGTAGTTGAGACGGGAATGAATACTCAAGTTGGAAAAATAGCCGGTTTGATAAATGAAGGGAAAAGCCCACAAACACCACTTCAGCAAAAACTTGCTAAAACAGGGAAAGTACTTGGGATATGGATAATAATTATAAGTTTTGTAATATTTATTTTAGGAATGTTCCAGGGGATAGAGCCACTAGAAATGTTTATGATAGCAATAAGTTTAGCAGTGGCAGCAATCCCCGAAGGTTTGCCAGCAGTTGTAACGATAGTTTTGGCAATAGGAGTAAGGAGAATGGCTTCCCGAAATGCAATAGTAAGGAGGCTCCCTGCAGTAGAGACTCTTGGAAGTGCAAATATAATTTGTTCTGATAAGACAGGCACATTAACTCAAAATAAAATGACTGTTAAAAAAGTATTTTATAATAGTAAATTAAAAAATGTAGAAGAAATAAAAGAAATTGATGAAGATTTAAAAAAGCTAGTATATGCTAGTATGTTATGTAAT
>CATOLC010000059.1 GCA_951800855.1 uncultured Ruminococcus sp. | reverse complement strand
CCTTCACATTTTGGACACTTCATTTCTATCACCTCTTGGTGATTAGTTTCCCTCTCTTTTTCTTTTCTATCCCTCTTTGCACTGCCCATTTTTTCACTCCTCTGAAAATAAAAAGCCATGCACATATTTGTACATAGATATGTAAACGCAGTGGCGCGAGATTCAAAGCCAATGTTAGACGAAAACGGAGAAAAGTTTGTGGAGCAGATAGCACCGAAAGCATTTGAGAGAGCAATCGAAAAAAGCGAGGATATTTTATGTCTTTTAGACCATGAACCAAGCCGAAAACTCGGGTCAACAAAGGACGGAAATATAAAACTTTTTGAAGATAACATCGGACTTAGAGCGATATGTGAAATCACAGATTCAGAGGTGATTGAAAAAGCAAAAGAGCAGAAGCTCAGAGGTTGGAGTTTTGGCTTTGAAGCCGTGAAAGAGCACGAGGAGGTAGCAAGTGAGAACCTAAAACGCCGATTTATTGACGATATGAATTTATTTGAAGTGTCAATAATAGACGATAAAAAGTGCCGTGCTATGTAGGGACTAGCATTGAAATCAGAACCGAAAAGCTAATAAAAACAGAGTTTAGAGGACGGGAAGCCCCGTCCGTTTTTATAACAAAGCAGAGTTTAAACGTACCGCAAAAAATAGACTATTCATTTTACGAAAATATTTTAAAACAAATACAAAACCAGCGTGACGCTGGATTGGGTTCGTGCACTTAAAAATCAATAAACACTGGGCAATTTTGCCCACAAATAAAGAAGGGATGTAACATATGGAACTTAAATATTTAACCGAGCAAAGAGCAGAAAATCAAAGCAAAATGCAGGGAATATTAAACGGAGCAAAGGGCGAAAAAAGAGCCATGACAGAGGAGAAAATCAAAAAGTTTAAGGAATTAAAAAAGTTGATTGATGAAATAGACGAAACAATCAAAGCCGAAGAAGAAGCCAGAAAAGAGGAACTTGATGAAAGCCAAAAAGAAGAAACAGATAAACAGTCGGAAAGCACAGAAAGTGCAGAACAAAGAGCATTTGCAAACTTTATAAGAGGAATTAAAACCGAAAAAAGAGCAAATAACCTAGATGTAGGCAATAACGGAGCAATCGTGCCGCAGACAATAGCAAATAAAATTATAGAAAAAGTTAAGGAAATATGTCCAATTTACAGCCTTTCAGAGATTTATAACGTCAAAGGCGACCTTGTTATACCCTATTATGGCGAAAACGCGAGCGAAGATATAACTTGCGCTTATGCAACAGAGTTTACAGACCTAACCAGCACCGCAGGGAAATTCACAAGCATAAACCTATCAAGCTATTTAGCGGGCGCACTCACGAAAATATCTAAATCACTTATAAATAAGAGCGATTTTGATTTAACAAACTTTGTAATAAATAAAATGAGTGCGGCGATTGCGGAGTTTATAGAAAAAGAACTTTTAAACGGTACGGGGACAAATTCTTGTCAAGGAATTTTAACAGGAGTGACAAATATTGTTGAAACATCATCAAGCGGGAAAATCACCGCAGATGATTTAATAGATTTACAAGAAAGCGTAATTGATAACTACCAGAAAAACGCAGTATTCATTATGAACAGAAGCACCCGAAAAGCTATAAGAAAGCTAAAAGACGGAGACGGCAATTATTTGTTAAATCGCGATATTACCTCCGCATGGGGTTACTCTTTATTAGGTAAGCCAGTTTATGCGTCAGATAATATGCCAGAAATCGGAGCAAGCAAAAAAGCCATAATTTACGGTGATATGACGGGCTTATCCGTAAAATTAACAAAAGACGTTGAAATTCAAGTGTTGCAGGAATTATACGCAGCGCAGCACGTACTTGGAGTTGTAGGTTGGGTTGAGATTGACGGAAAGGTTACAGACCAGCAAAAACTCGCAGTATTAAAAATTAAGGCTTAGAGGTGAAAATTTATGTATAACGCTAAAAATTATCAAGCACAAGGCGGAGATGAGTGGGTAATCGGCGGAAAACTCACGATAAAAGAGGGTGCGGAAATTGAGGGCTTTCCCTCTTTTTCTCCAGCAGAAAACCAATCAGACAGCACCGCCGAAGATATTAGTGCGCTTGTAACGGATTTTAATTTTCTTTTGCAAAAATTGAGAACAGCGGGACTTATGAAAGAGGAATGACTATGCGTATAAGCGAAATAACAGTTGAAAATTTAATAAATTATTTAAGATTATCGCCCGAAGAGATAGACGAAAAAGAAGCAGCCGAAATAAGGACTTTTTTAGAAACCGCCAAAGAATTTATATATTCATACACAGGATTAACGTCCGAAAAAGCCGATAATCACGAAGATTTTACAATTGCGGTGTATGTTTTAGTGCAGGATATGTATGACAACAGGTGCTTTTATATTGACAAAAATAATCTAAATAAGGTTGTGGAAACGATACTAAATATGCACCGAAAAAATCTAATATAGGCGGTGATTTTTTGTATGTAAATGCAGGAAGCTTAAATAAGAAAATAGAGATAATTAAGTTTGAGGGAACCAAAGACAAAGACAGTTTTTCAATCAAAGAGGAGGTTTTGATTCTTAAAACATGGGCGCAGGTTACGAATATAAGCGGGACGGAACTAATTAAAAGTAATTCAGATTTTGCACAGATAAAAACGAGGTTTTTAATTCGTACGCCAAAGAAAACTATTGAAAAAGATATGTTTATCAAGTTTAGAGGTAACTTTTACAACATAACTTACAGCATGAGCATATTTTTTATTTTTAAGACAAGGCCTGCAGGGCTATGAAACTTAAAGGGATTATCGGAAAAGACGTATCTTTGACAGGTATGGATGTTACAAAACGTGTAACGATTCAGGAATTCGAAAGTGAAAAAACTCTACGCAGAAAAGCTACTCCATAATCAGAAACAGCATTGTTTCGATTAATTTAATATTAAAATACAAAATTTATATTTACATTTTGAGTTGTTTTTGATAACATTAACAAAAAGGAGGGCTATATATGAGTGGTTTAAAAATTAAAAATTTAGCAATACAGATATCTGATCCAAATGAGAAAGGGCTTAAATCTTATTTCAGACTTGAAGGTGAAAATAGTTCAGGTGTAGATGTCCTGCCTAGAAAAGATGGTAATTTTTATGTACAAGATATATGCAATATTATCCCTCAAGTTATAAAAAGTGTACCTTCAAATCTTTTAGCTAGTGCCTTGCAACGTGTTGATAAAAGTGTGGATGCTATTCTGGTAAATGATCGTGAAGAAATTACCGTGCCATTTAGAGAAACCATAAAAACTAGTTACAACGATGTAATAAGTAGGGGAGCTCTTCTAGTTATTATATTTGTTTGGTCTGAGTTAGATCCAAGTGCAGTATCTATGCTTTTAGATAAAGGCCGAAAAGGAGAATATCCTCATTCGGGCAGACCGACCGTTGCTCCGACTCTTAAGTTACCTCCCTCTAAGTTTAAAAAATGATCCTATGCCTGAAGAGTGATATTTAATGAATAAACCTCTTTTTAATAGTAGATACGAAAAAGAAGAATTTGAAAATTTTGCTCAAGACGGCTTTTCTGAACTTCTTGAATCATTCGTCTCAAGTGATGTTTTTGTCTATAATGATTTTATACGTCAAATTTTGGTCATGTCCCGAAAAAGTTTACGCTCAAATTAGAGAGCATTAATAAGGGAGAATATTTTAAAACACGAAAAATATAAAAATTTTCTCTACAATATTCTTTCTAAACAAGCATAAGGCTTCCAACCGTATGGTAGTAATCTATTTTGCCCACAATCCCAAAGGACACAAAAACTTATATGGAAATGCAAATTTCCAGTGTAAGCAAAGTTTGTCATTGTTCTACAGACTGTGATATATTGATACAAGAAATATTTGTCGATTAGTACCTACTTTTGAAATATTATGTTTGCTTAGAAAAAATACCGTATAGCTGTTAACCGCAGGGCCGTTGGTTAGAGTCCAACACGGGAAGCCAGATAAATCCTCACTTGGTGGGGATTTTTTAATATATAAAAACGTGTTGGAACAAAAATGCTCGGCTTTTCAGAAAGAGAAGTTGGGCATATAACGCTTAAAAAATGGAGTTTACTTTTTAATCATTTTAAAAAGTATCACAATTTTAAGACGAAAGGCGGGATTTTCAAGGAAGAAAAGGAATTAAACCAGAGTGATGAGTGGATAAAAGATTAAATTAGATATTGAAATTATATCAGAATAATCATATAATAATATAAGAATAATAAATATGAGGTGATTTATATGATTATAAAATCTTCTACAACGCTCAGAAATGATTATAACACGATATCTAATTTAGCACACAAAGTTGATGACCCGATATATATCACTAAAAATGGTGAGGGCGATATTGTAGTTATGAGTATTGAAGCGTTTGAAAAAAGAGAAGAACTATTAAAATTGAAATCCAGACTGGCGCAGGCAGAAAACGAGAGATTATCGGGAGAAAAAACAATGTCCTTTGATGAAGTGGCTTGGCGGTTGGGAGACAAATTTGATGAATGATTATAAAATAGAATTTTTACCGTCTGCATGGAGGGAAATTGACGAAATATCAAGCTATTATATTCAAAAAGTTGGAAAACAAGCCGCGAAAAAATTTTTTGATAAATTGATGAAATCAATCGAAAGATTAAAAATGTTTCCAACGTCCGCGCCTCTGATTCGAGACGAAAAATTAAGCGCAGAGGGTTACAGAATACTCATAAGCGGAGAATATGTGTGCGTTTACCGAATTATAAACGAAATAGTTTATATTTATCATATAGCTAATGGACGAACTGAATATAAAAATTTAATTGGGAACTAAAATTAAAAATATTTGTTTGACAATATAGCTTAATAACTGTATAATATAATTGTGCATAAAATATTAGGGAAATAGGTGTAAAAATGATTAAAGCAATTAGGAATTTTATTTCTGGGGTGTTATTAACAGGGACAGTTATGTTAGGAGCAGGTACCAATGTGTATGCAGGTTGGTTTGATTCATTTAATGACGTTAAACGTAAAATGAACCATGTTGAGTCTCATGGCGAGAGTCTATGTTATGATGTGCTATTATATAAAGACAACGACAATGTGTATGTTAATTATCGCGTAGAACATTTTGGCGGAAGTGAGCAAAAGCCAGCTGTTGAATTTGATAAATTTATATCAAATTTGCTTATACAAAATGGAGTGGTTAGAGACGATATAGAACGTTTTAATAATGGTTATATGTTTGTAACAGACAGCTCTTATGGTGACAGGTACGGTTTTGTTATTCCTAAACATCTTACAAGTGATGCTGAGGGGTTTTTAAGAAATCAAGGTGTTTCTGTTCAAGAAATAGATTTAGACCAAGTAACTGTTTCAAACAATAGTCCCTGCCACGGGTAGTGCCAAATACGAGGAGTTAGATAAAAGAAGAAAGAGAGATTGAAGATTTGAGAGAAGGGTGAAGAAATTTAGCTAAAGAAAATGGGAGTGCCATATGGGTTGATATAAGAAAGTTAAATATATAAAACCGGTTTTATTGAGTTGGCACTTAAAGAGGTGCTTTACGCTAAAACGGTTGCAGTATTTTTATCAATCTTTCAGTACCATATCCTCTTTTAGGGCACTCCCAA
>CATOLC010000058.1 GCA_951800855.1 uncultured Ruminococcus sp. | reverse complement strand
GTATATCCCTTCAGGGCAAACAACAGCTGCGTTTTTGTTTACACGAATACGGATTTCCTGTACGTTTTGCTTTATTTTAGGTTCTAAGTTTTCCAGTGCAGTTCGGAATTTCTCGTTTAAACACAAAATGGCACTATTAAACCCTGTGTTTTGATTTATAAAACTAAAATTCATACTTGTCCTCCTCCATATAAATTGATATGGGCTTGGACTAAAAATTAGAACAAAAAATATAATAAAACAATGCTATGCTAAATAATTTACGAGCAGATGCATCCGGAGGATGCCGGGAACAGGGGAAACCGAGTTTCGGGATATTTAATAGAAGCGAGGGGGTTGCGTAAAAAGAAAATACGATAGTCTCAAAAGAAACCATCGTATTCTCCCGTTATTGTAGTTCTACTTACCCCAATATAGCCCCGAGGTCAGCGTATATACCCATAAGACTTGCATGTTCTTCCGGGGTTAAAGACGAAGATTTTTTATGCTTAATATCGTTCAAAAAGGTATGGCACAGAGTTCCCGTGTTCCGTATGAAAGCCTCTGCCACAAAGTCAGCTACTTTCAGGTTTTTAATGTTGTTCGCTTCGGCTTTGATTACAAAGAAATCTATATATCCACTTCCGACTTTGACAGTTGAATTATCTAATACATAAGCCCGACCGTCCTGCAGTTCATTCCGAATGTCGGGACACGCTATATCAAGATATTTTTTTCTATTGTTTTTAAATTCAAGATAAGAGCACAAAGCTTCCTTGCCAAAGCCTATCAGCTTATGCTTACTGTTCATATTAGGGAGGCCATGACTCACTACAAGAATATCGCTATCAGACAGAGTATCAAGGGGTTTTTTCCACTTTAAAAACTTATCATTTCTAACAAAAAAACTATCATCCCCATCGACAAAAAGAGTAACTCTAATAGTGTTTTCTTTTATTGCGTTTCCAGCCTCTTCTAATTTCTTCGTTTCTTCTTTACCAATAGCCTGATAGGCCTTGACTAAATCTGAAACTTTTTTAGACATGTAATAATGGTTTTTCTTTGGCATATTAATCATCCTTTCTATAAATATTCTAAAATACATAATTTAATATATACACTTAGAACATATTTTGGCATATATATGTGTATATATCAATCATTTTTTAAAATTTTATATTAAATTTACACTAAAGCTCCTCTATGTATAATTAATTCAATAGGTATATACTTGGAGAGTTATTAAATTGTTTAGATTAAGGAACCTTGTGGGCTTTAAAAATCTGCTTTGCTGAACTATTCGTAGGGCTAGCTGTTGGAGATATCACTAATTTTCGCTAAAGTATATAGTTAGCAAATAAAAACAAAGTAAGGCTAAAGGAGTCAATTTTGAACTTTTTTAGCCTTATTTACATAGAATATCCACAAGAAGAAAGAAAACTATTTTTAGGAAGGTGATGAGGATACACTTATGAAAAATATTGTGTCTCTTAATGAGCTTGAAATCAATAAAAAATGTATAGTGTGCTCGCTTATTGCGTCAGGGAGCGAAAGAAGAAGGCTGCTTGATTTAGGAATTATTCAAGGAACCAAGATAGAGGTACTATGTAAAAGTCCGTCAGGAGACCCGACGGCATATTTTTTGAGGGGAATTGTTATTGCTCTTAGAAGCGAATGTGCAAGAAAAATAATTGTAAAATCCTTAAACTAATTATAGTATTTTTTGAAGGTGATATATTTATGTGGCTAACGGATTTACAGGAAATAGCAACACAAATAACACAGAAAAATGGAATAGAGAAAAAAAGTAAATCGCATATAGTTGCCGTTGCAGGTAACCCAAATGTAGGGAAGAGCACAGTTTTTAATGCTTTGACTGGACTAAGACAACACACAGGTAATTGGCCGGGGAAAACCGTGGAAAATGCCAAAGGTGAATATTTTTACAAAGGAGAATGCTTTAAGCTTGTTGATATACCGGGGACATATTCTCTGATGGCAAGCTCGGTGGAAGATGCAACGGCTTTGGAAAGAAATTTAAATTTAGCACTTCAGATTCTGGAAATAACCACAAACGTTGTAATTTGTGTAAACTTATTGGACGAGGCGAAGAAAAAAAGAATACATATTGATTTAGACGAATTATCTCTTCAACTGGGTGTCCCTGTGGTGGGGACAAATGCAAGAAAAGGAGAAGGGTTAACCGAACTTATGGAGGAAGCTCGAAAAATTTGTAAAAAAGAGAGAAAAACCTTCAAGGTAAAAATTAATTACGGAGATTTTATAGAAGAATCAATACAAAGAATTGAAAAGCTGGTGTCTTCTAAGATAAAAACAATTGTTGATGCACGGTGGCTGAGTCTCAGAATGCTTGACCAGGAGGGAAACATTTTAGATAAATTAAAAAATCATTTAGAAGAAGGAGTAATAAATAAGGATGTAGTTTTAATTGCCTCTGAAGAGAGAAAAAAACTATTGCAAAAAACAAATGATACAAATTTTTTGCGAGATAAAATAACTTCTGAAATTGTACATAAAGCAGAGACTATATACAAAATTTGCGTAAAACTAGAAAGTGAAAAATATAACAAAAAAGACCGGCTTATAGATAAAATTTTAACATCAAAGATTACAGGAATTCCGGTTATGCTTTTTGCCTTAACGGTGATATTCTGGCTTACGATAAGCGGGGCAAATTATCCTTCAGAAATAATAGCATCCGGTTTATTTTGGATTCAGGATAAGTTAGCTGAGTTTTTTGGGAACATAGGCATACCTAGTTGGATAAATAACCTTTTTGTTATGGGGATATATAGGACACTAGCATGGGTTGTATCTGTAATGTTACCTCCTATGGCGATATTTTTCCCTATTTTTACTTTTTTGGAAGATGTGGGATATCTTCCAAGAGCAGCATTTAATCTGGATAAATTTTTTAAAGATGCGGGAGCTCATGGTAAACAGGCATTAACTATGTGCATGGGGTTCGGTTGCAATGCATGTGGAGTTACAGGATGCAGAATAATTGATTCACCGAGAGAACGTCTTATAGCAATTATTACAAATAATTTTGTACCTTGTAATGGAAGAATACCCACTTTAACAGCAGTAATAATGATGTTTTTTGTTGCATGGATACCGTTTCCATTTAGCTTTTTGGGTTCTTCGCTCATTCTGACGGCTGTAATACTTTTAGGAATTTTTTTTACGTTCCTTATTTCGTCAATTCTTTCAAAAACACTTTTAAGAGGCGTTCCGTCATCATTTATACTGGAATTGCCCCCGTATAGAAGCCCCCAAGTCGGGAAGATTTTAATGCGTTCACTGCTGGATAGAACTATTTTTGTCTTGGGAAGAGCTGTGACAATAGCAATACCAGCAGGTCTTGTAATTTGGCTCATGGCTAATATTCAAATTAACGGAGTTAAGATTTTATCGTATTGTTCGTCTTTTTTGGACCCATTTGCACGTCTTATAGGTTTAGATGGGGTTATTTTATTAGCGTTTATTTTAGGCTTTCCGGCTAATGAAATTGTGGTTCCAATAATTATAATGAGTTACTTATCTACGGGAAATATCATGAACCTTGAAAATTTAAGCGAACTTAGGAATTTACTTATTACAAACGGATGGACATATAAAACGGCAATTTGCACAATGCTTTTTTCTTTGCTGCATTTTCCATGCGGAACGACTCTTTGGACAATAAAAAAAGAGACCGCAAGCATAAAATGGACAGTTTTATCCTTCCTAATACCCACAGTAATAGGGATACTTGTTTGTTTTACTGTTTGCCAATCGATTAATTTGGTTTCGTTATTAATTAATAAGATATAAAAACAAAACATTAATTACTTAAATAAAATTTTATAAGAATTTTTAATAATTCATCTCTGTCTAATTTTGTCATATTAGTTCGAGCGTTTTTATGATTGGTTATATAAGTTGGATCTCCAGAAATTAAGTATCCTACAATTTGGCTAATAGGGCTATATCCCTTTTCTGCCAGTGCTTGATAAACTTCAAAGAGGGTATGTCTTAAATTTTGACCTTTGTCATTATTCAAAGGAAACATTATAGTTTTGTCATTCATAAAAACACCTCCAGTATTTAATTTATATAATAATTATATCTAAATTATAAATAAAAACTCTCTGCTGAATTATTAACTATAAATTTAAAGCATTTATTGCTTTGACCATCTGCTTTTTATTAAACATTCCAGCTTTCTTTTAAATTTTAACATAAAATCACCATCCATATCCATAGGTTCAACCAATATGGATTTAATTCCAGATAATTTTGCTGCCAATACGTCTGTAAAGATTTGATCTCCAATAATAGCAGTTTTCGATTTATCAGCAGAGACTAATTTCATAGCTTTATGAATGCTCCAGGGAAAAGGTTTCATAGACCTGCATATGCATGGGACTTCAATTTTTTGTGAAAGGCTTTTTACTCTACTTAGAGAATTATTGGATAGTATAACCAAACCAACAGAGTGACTTTTTATAATATTAATCCACTCTAATATTTCTTTAGATATCGAGCTTGCACCTTTGGGTGAAATAGTGTCATCTACATCCAGAAGAATAGTTTTAATATCTAACTTATATAGCATATCATAACTAATATCTGTTATTTTTGCAATAAGTAAATCAGGATAAAAAAGAGACATTTTATTCCCCCAATTTAATACATAAAAGCGTTTCAATAAATCTCTAATTTTTGTTACAAACCTAAATTGATATAGCTTATTTAAAAGCTATTTCTTCCCCAAGAATGTCTGCGTTGCCTTTGTTTACGAGCAGCTTCAGATTTTTTTCTGCGTTTAACTGGTTTAGGAACGAATTCTCCTCTTTTACGGGCTTCTCTAGCTTTTTCTGTACCAATTCTTTTCCAAGCGAAGAGTTTTTTCTTGAACGTAATATTTTCATTTTCAGAATCGCTACTTTGCCGGCTTTTAGATTGTTTTTTCCTAGATGGAACATTATTAATTGGGCTGTTTTCTTTCAATTGGCCCACGTTATCAAGAACCGGCTCTGTGTTAATAGAACCAGTGCTCTGTTCGGTAGTACCCTGTGCTGACAAATTAGGTGTGCTGTTTTCTTCCATTTTGTATTCCCCCACTGTATATGAATACACATATTAGTTTATTTTATACAAAACTAATTATATTTATTGTTCTTCATCTTGTCAATAGTAATATTGCTCAAAAACGATAAATTTTTACATTTTTATCATTGAACCTATGGTCGGGCTGTGTTAATATTATATATAAAGGCATAGTATTGTTGAAGAGTCTAAAAGTTTTAATAAAATTTCCAATATTGATATTATTAACACTAATTTAAAGACTATGCAAATTTTATAGGAGAGTGAATTTTTAATGAACAAACTTAATATTGCGGTTTTATTCGGAGGGAAGTCATCTGAACACGAAGTTTCAAGAGTTTCTGCTTCGGCGATTATAAAAAATTTTTCTGCAGAAAAGTACAATTTATTCATAATAGGTATAACTAAAAAGGGTGAATGGTATTTATGCGAAGGAGATGTGGATAAAATTTCCAGTGGGGAATGGGAAAATGACCAAAATAAACAAAAAGCCTTCATTTCGCCGGATTCTTCCACAAAGGGCATAACGGTTTTAAGCCAAGGCTCAATTTGGCAGATTCCAATAGATGTGGTTTCTCCTGTTTTCCATGGAAA
>CATOLC010000057.1 GCA_951800855.1 uncultured Ruminococcus sp. | reverse complement strand
ATATTATGTCATTCGAAGAAATTAGCCTTGATTCACTGAAAATTAATCCCTTTTCCTCATTTAAAAAGGATTGGGCGCTTGTCAGTGCAGGAGATGAGCAAAGTTTAAATACTATGACTGTAAGTTGGGGAGGATTAGGAATAATATGGCAAAAGCCGGTATCTTTTATCTTTATAAGGCCACAAAGATACACATTTGAATTTTTAGAAAATAAAACCCATTATTCTATCTGCTTTTTAGGTAACGAGTACAGAGATATATTAAACACATGTGGTACAGTTTCCGGACGAGAAGTGAATAAAATAAAAAAAACAGGGCTTGTTCCTATTTTTAATGAAAAAGCTCCATATTTTGAACAGTCCTGCACTACTTTTATTTGCCGTAAAATTCATAGTCAATTTATCGACCCGGAATGTTTTATAGATAAAAATATAAATATCCAATATAAAAATAAAGATTATCATAAAATTTTCATTGGTGAAATAGAAAAGTGTTTAATGAGGGAAAATCATGAATAAAACAGTCGTTATTACAGGGGCGTCCAGGGGAATAGGCCGACAGACGGCAATAGATTTTGCTAAATTAGGCTATAACGTTGTTGTCGGATATAATAGAGACGAAAAAAATGCACTTAATTTGATAAAAGAGCTGAGATGCTTTAATTCTAATATAATCTGCCTAAAAGCAGATATATCAATTGATTCTGAGGCCAGAGGCCTTATTTTATCTGCGATTGACGAGTTTGGCCATATTGATGTTTTAGTGAACAATGCTGGAATATCACAGCAAAAACTATTTTCAGACATCACAAAACTGGAATGGGACAAAATGTTCAATACCAATATAGGAGGGTGCTTTGCATGCACACAGGAAGCCGTAAAAGACATGCTTAAAAGAAAAAATGGAAAAATTATAAATATTTCGTCCATTTGGGGGATTTCCGGCGCAGCATGTGAAGTTCATTACTCTGCTTCTAAAGCAGCTATAATTGGTTTTACACGGTCTCTAGCTAAAGAACTAGGACCCTCCGGAATACAAGTAAACTGCGTTGCCCCCGGAGTGGTGAATACAGATATGAATAAACATTTAAGCAGTGACTCAATTAATGATTTAATAGACCAAACTCCTATGCAAAGGCTAGGTACACCTGAGGATATTTCAAACGCCATTTTATTTCTCTCAAGTGAAAAATCAGATTTTATCACAGGACAAGTCATAAGTCCAAACGGAGGATTTGTCATCTAGTTTCCCTTTAGTTTTATCTTTTAAATAAATAAAATCATAATCTTTACACATCAAGCTACATATTTTTTTGGTCTCTTCATCCATACCATAATCAATGCAAATAATATTTTTATGTGTGTTTTTCCATTTTATATCATTCACAGCATTTCTTAGCATAAATTCAATATCATCTTTGTGCCCTTTGAGTGAAATTAGTATGTTGTCGGATGCATCTTCTTGGTGCTTAGAAATATTTATAATGTTTGTGATAAATATTTCTAAAATTAATAAGAGCAGAATAATAAGTAACATCATCATTTCTATTCACTCCTTTATATTTTATAATATGAGGGGAAATTTTTTTTGTTCTTTAATAATTAGTATTCATTGTCACCAATTTCACTAAAACATGAATTTTAAAGAAGATATCTTCATATGTTTAAAATATAAAATATAAGAATTCTAGGTGAATATATTGTTTGTAATAAGGATAAAAAAAAGATTCATTATAATTTTATTTTTAGCGCTAATTGCCTTAATAGCAACTGTTTATTTTTCAATAAATTCCGTTTTTTTTGCAGATTCAAACGTAAATGAAGAAACTAAAACCGAAAGCCATTCTGAGGATGAGAAGGTAGAACCAAAGGAAACAAATAAAAATAAAAAATTCATAAAATATGTAGAATTTAATCCGACTTACGAAGTTCTAGAAAGAGCAATGAATGAAGATATAAAATCCCAAGAAAAAGATATAAAAATAAACTGGATAGAAGTTATTGCCTACTTAGCAAGTGTTTATGGAGGAGACTTTAAAAAATATAAAAATGAAGATATGGATAAGTTAATAAACGATTTAAAAAATGGAGAAAATATAGATAATAAAGTTAAAAATTCAAAACTGTACTCTTATTATAAAGAAGCATATTCAGCTGTGCTAGGTGGATTTTTAGGGAAATACAAAATTCAAAAAAATCCTGAAGACAAAGATAGCAATAATTGGGAGGAAAAGTATGGATTAAAGGTGTTTTCGCCTATAGCAAAAACGTTCCCGTTCTGTCATTATGATGATTTCGGAGCATCCAGGTCATACGGGTATTCCCGGCCACATTTAGGTCACGACTTAATGGCAGCTACAGGAACCCCTGTTATTGCCGTGGAATCTGGAACCATTGAGGCTATGGGCTGGAACCAATATGGCGGATGGAGAATCGGAATAAGAAGTTTTGACAAGAAACGATATTATTATTACGCTCATTTGCGCCAAAACAAACCATATCACACAGATATTGAAGAAGGGAAAACTGTAAAAGCAGGAGATGTAATAGGATATGTTGGCAGAACGGGATACAGCTCAAAGGAAAACGTAAACAACATCTCTCAAAGTCACTTACATATCGGCTTGGAGCTTATCTTTGATGAGTCTCAAAAGGAATCTAACAATGAGATATGGGTCGACCTCTATGCTATAACCAAACTTTTGGAAAAGAACAGAGTAGCTGTAATAAGAGACAACCACACTAAGGACTATAACCGAAAATTAGATATCCACATTCTGGAAGACTGATAAAATTTAGAATAGGGAAGGAACTTTTATTTTTGGAAACCAACTTCTAAAAAAGTCAGAATATTCACCGCTATATGTAGCAGGATATGTTATAAGTTTAAAATAAATCGAGGTAGGAATATTATAAGTTTTCCATACACCAAAAACATATTTCCATATATAAACGTAGTCCTCTAGTCTTTTTTTGACATTAGTAAATACCAAACTTCCTTCTCTGTACCTATAATTATATAACTTATCGGAAATATGCACTATAGTTTTTGCTAAAGGATACGCACAAAGATTAAAGCACTCATCTTCTGTGCATTTACTTTTTTCATTAAATCTCAAATTATTATCCTTTATAAAAGAACTTTTATATAATTTGTTCCACGCATGTATGCTTTCCCTTGTGCGTTTTGCTGTGAACCAGTCATGATAAACTTTATTTTTGGGGCAGCAGTCCTCTCTTCCATGTCCTACGGGAAAATTTTTCCATCCAAAGCACAGAATATCTGCATTATTTTTTTCCACTTCATCATACGTACGTTCATATGTATTTGTATCTACAAAATCATCCGAATCAACAAATGCCAAGTATTTCCCGATTGCTATCTCAATTCCGGCATTCCTTGCTGAACTAAGTCCGCCGTTTTCTTTATGAATAACTTTTATTCTATTATCTTTTCTAGCATATTCATTCAATATCTGAAGCGAATTGTCTTTAGAGCCGTCATCCACACATATAATTTCTATATCCCGCAAAGTTTGGTTAATTAAACTATCCAGACATTCGGGCAAATATTTCTCTACATTATAAACCGGAACAATAACACTAACCTTAGGCTGAGCACTCACTGAATCTCCTCCTGCTGCAAAGCATCTAAAGCCTCCAAATGCCCCTGCAATTCCAATCAACACATATAAACACCTCTTAAAAAAATTTTTCATCGCTTTTTCTCCTTATCAAAAATACTTATATGTAAAAAACAATATGTGTTATATGGCTTTTAATACAATTATAACACATATTTATTGTAATTTCAACTGTTAATTTTAAATTATTTTACTTATAGTTTTTGACTCAGAAGATTATAAGCCGATTTTAGATTTTGAAAATTATTTGTTTTCCCCATAATAAGCTTTTTTATAAATTTCTTTTATTTCCTCAATCAAAGGGTAGCGTGGATTTGCCGTTGTGCATTGGTCTTCATGTGCTCTTTCAGAAAGCTCCTGCAGATTACTGAAAAACAATTTTTCATCTATCCCACATTCTTTTATACTTGCAGGTATATTTAATTTTTTACTAAGATTACGTATTTCTCGGATTAAATTCTGGATGCTATCGTGGTCATTTTTACCTTGTTTGCCAAGAATCCTTGCAACAGAAGCATATTTTTTATCAGCAACAAATTTTTCATACTTAGGAAATACCGTAAATTTTGTCGGTTTAGACGCATTATATTCTATAACGTAAGGTAGAAGTATAGCATTTGCCCGCCCATGAGGAATATGATATTCTCCTCCGAGTTTATGTGCCATAGAATGATTAAGGCCCAAAAATGCATTTGTGAAAGCCATTCCAGCTATGCAAGAAGCATTGTGCATTTTTTCTCTGGCTTCTTCGTCCTTACTTCCATTTTCATAAGCTCTCGGCAAATATTCAAATACCATCCCTATCGCCTGAAGCGCAAGTCCGTCAGTGTAATCACTTGCCATAACTGAAACATACGCTTCTAGGGCATGCGTCAAAACGTCCATTCCGGTATCTGCCGTGGGAGCTTTAGGCAAACTCATAACAAACTGAGGGTCAATAATTGCAACATCAGGAGTAAGCGAGTAATCTGCAAGAGGATATTTTATATTTCCAAATGTTTTATCCGTTATAACAGAAAACGAAGTTACCTCAGAACCCGTTCCGGAGGTAGTAGGGATAGCTACAAATTTAGCTTTTGCCCCAAGTTTAGGGAATTTATACGCTCTTTTTCTTATGTCCATGAACTTAAGTTTCATTCCATCAAAAGTTTCATCGGGATGCTCATAAAAAAGCCACATTCCTTTTGCAGCGTCTATAGCGGAGCCACCGCCGATAGCGATAATCGTATCGGGCTTGAAACGGTTCATTATCTGCACACCTTTGTTGACTGTTGCAACATCCGGATCTGGTTCCACATCATAATAAATTTCGCAGTGGCATACAGTAGGCCGTTTGTTTAAATAGTACGTGATTTTGTCAACATAGCCGAGCTTTAACATGGTCTCATCCGTTACAATAAATACTCTTTCTATATCTGGCATTTTTTCAAGATATTGTATAGAATCGTTCTCAAAATATATTTTATGCGGAATTTTAAACCACTGCATATTTACTCTCCTTTTTGCAATTCTTTTTTTATTGATCAGATTTACCGAGGATATATTAGATGTAGTAGAATTGTGCCCGTATGAACCACAGCCCAGCGTAAGAGACGGAGTATTCGTATTGTATATGTCTCCAATTGCTCCTTGAGACGAGGGAGAATTCGATATAACTCTTCCTACTCGCATTGATTTTCCGAACTCGTTTATTATTTCTTTATTTTCGCTATGAATAACTGCAGAATGTCCAAGGCCACCCATATTTAAGATTTTATCCGCAATATCAAAGCCTTCCTCTGGCCCATCTACTATATAGTAAGCAAGAACCGGAGACAATTTTTCTACAGAGAGAGGATAATCTGTACCCACTCCGTCTAATTTGGCAATTAAAATTTTTGTTTTTTCTGGAACTTTTATACCGCTCTGCTCTGCGATCCATGATGCTGATTTCCCCACTACCACAGGATTAACTGTCATTTTTTCTTTATTGATTACAAATTCTGATACCTTTTGAATCTCCTTTTCATTTAAAAAATAGCAATTATTTTCTTTCATGATTTTCTCAAATTCATCTGAAATTTCTTTATCTACAATCACAGCTTGCTCTGATGCACATATCATGCCGTTATCAAAGGTTTTTGAAATCATAAGGTCAGTACATGCTCTTTCC
>CATOLC010000056.1 GCA_951800855.1 uncultured Ruminococcus sp. | reverse complement strand
CCCTATTCTGCCTTTGCTTTCCTGCTTGGCATTTACTGCGGTGGCTATTACGCTGGCAGTATCCCGGCTATCCTGCTGAAAACTCCCGGCGCCCCTGGAAATGCCGCCACCTGTGTGGACGGCTACCCTATGCGAGAGAAAGGACTGGCAGCTGCGGCGAAAAAATCTGGTCGGAAAGCAGCAGAAGGTTTAGCTATGGCTTATACTAACTCATCTAGGGATATCGGAGTAGCCTTAGAGGTCAATTCAGAGACTGATTTTGTGTCTAAAAATGATAGTTTTAAGGCCTTTGTTAAGCAATGTGCAGATACAATTATAGATAAAAATCCGAAAGATTTGGATGAACTTTTAAATTGCACGGCGACGGGAACATCTCAAACCATAAATGAATTGTTAAAGGAGAAAATTTTAACAATAGGAGAAAACATAAAAATAAGGAGATTTACTCGGTACGCAGGTGTAGTTTGCCCGTATATACATGCTGAGGGGAAAATAGGTGTTCTCGTCAAATTTTCAGTGTCGGATTCTTCTAAGCTTGACGATAAGTTTTATTCATTCGGCAAAGACATTGCGATGCAGATTGCTGCTGCTAACCCTTCATATTTGGACAAAAATTCTGTCCCGCAGGATGTTTCTGAACACGAAAAGAAAATCCTAACAGAACAAATAGTTAATGACGGCAAACCACCGGCTATAGCTGAGAAAATTGTAAAAGGGCGTCTTGAAAAATTTTACAAAGAAATCTGTTTAGTTGATCAGGTTTTTGTTAAGGACAATGACTTAGATGTTAAAGGATATGTGGAGAAAACATCAAAAGAACTCGGATATAAAATATCTATTGATGAGTTTGTACGTTATGAGCGTGGAGCTGGGCTTGAAGAAACCGAAGATTAATTATAACAATTTTTCTTAAGGATTTTTGATAGAATGTAAAAATAGTTATCTGTATGAAAGATAACTATTTTCGTTTATAGTTAATATTATAGAAACACCTCCTTGATTTCAAAGATAAGGGGTGTTTTTCATTTTAATTTTCTATATTTCGGGTAATAACTTTTATTTAGCCTCGGTAATCTTTATTTTTTCGAAAGGAATACCGCTTTGACCTGATACAATATCCCTTATCGTTATAACAGAACTTTCATTTAGGCTACCTGGATTAACTATAATACTGCATTCACCGTTCTGCATAAATGCCATACACTCACCAAATCCTTTCGCTTTGATTAAATTTTCTATATTGGATTCTTGCTGTATGGCTTTTGCAATTTCCTGAGAATTAGCTAATGCATCAGATTTAGATTTTTCGTCCAAGTCTGTGCCGGAAAGTGAACTTTTAATAAGCTGTGTTGCCTCATCTCTGGATTTTTGCCGTTCCATTTTTGCATTGGCGAAATATTCTTTTGTTTCTTTGGAAATATTGGCTATGGGTTCGTTTTGTTCTTCTGTTTCATGAGTTTTGGATGTGTTTACATATCTTGCTTCTCCGAGCTCTTTTTGGGTTTGTAAAATGTCTGTAGAGTTTAGTCCTTTATCATCCGAAAAATGCCAATTTAGATATACTGCCGCTCCTAATGCTAAAACAAAAGAAGTTAAGATTAGTTGACGTCTGTGAAGTTTCATTTATATTCCTCCATTATTTTATATAAACTTATTAAAATTTTAATTGTTTCATATATTTGATTTAGTAACATACACCTTATTTGATGGAACGCTTAGTGCTGCAGTAACTGCATTTATGATTTTTTGTTGAACTGTGGGATTGTCTCCGCCAGGGCAAACCACTATTACCCCTTTTATTTTTGGTTGGATTTCAGTTACAGCTAAAGCGTGTTCTGTTCCCTCAGAATCCTTGACAGTTATGTACTTTTTTTCACAATCATCGCTCTCCTTTTTGCGTGTCGTTTCACCATTTGTTTTGTCTTCTGCAGCTTCTTTGTTTTTCTTTTCTTCAGTTGCATAAACCGTTTCAATGCTGTTTTCAAGAGTTACTAAAACTTTTGCCTTACCTGCTCCTTGTATATTGGAAACAATTTCTTCTAGATTTTGCTCCATACGTTCAGAATATTGATCTGAGTTTGACTTGATTTCAGGTGTTTTTTTAGGATTATGTTCTTTATCTCTGAAAAAATTGGAAATAAAAATTAAAGATATTCCCGCAAGACCTAATATAAGTATTAGATTTTTATTTTTCTCGTGAGATAAAAATTTATAAAAAAATTTTGAAAAGATTTCTTTGTTTTTATTGTTTTCCTGATTTTGAGGTAACATTTAAAATACCTTCCTTTTTATGCCTTTGCCTTTTTTATTGAGTCTCTTATTATTTATATTAATATTAGTTCATGACTATAACCTCCGTTTCAATATTTAATCTTTTTTCCAGCTCTTTTTTGATTTTTAAAATTTCTGCCTGCGTAAGTTGTGAACTGTTTTGCCCCTTTTTAGTTTGATGGTTTAAGTATATTATACATTTATTAATTGATATGCACTCATCTGAGTTTGTATCCATAGATAGTTCAATTTTTTCATTTTCTACATTAAATTTTTTTAAAGTTTGTTTAACAATATTTGTTAAGTTTTGCTCTGCTAAAGATTTAAATTGTTCATCTAAACTTTTCATAAAATTTGTTGCCTGCGTTGGAGTTTTTTCAAAATAGGCGGATTTTATCTTAAAACGAGGGATTCCATCTGAAAGGGGGGAAATAATACAAGCAATTAAGAATACTCCCAGCACAATCCTTAGAGATTTTTCCATTTTCCCAGAAGGAAGAATAAGGGAGATAATAACACATACTGCCGAGGATAAACAGATTAAGGATGACCATTGTTCTGCAAATTTCATTTAATTACTGCCTCCAATAATAAGTATAATAACTGTCGATACAATGATTACCGCAATACAAGACATGATAATTGCTAGAAGTATCTGAAGAACTTTACTTGCAGAAGCAAGAAGTACAGATATTTTTCTTTGAGCTAAAATATCACTTACGGAAGAAGTTACAGAGAGTAAAAAAATCCAGATTAAACATTCTATAAGGGCAGGAAGAAATAGAATGATTACAGATATTATGCTGAATACTCCGACGCCGGATTTAAGGAGTTTTAAACAGCTATGTATGGTAACAAATGCATCGCCTAAGGCACTTCCAACTATTGGTACAAAACTAGAAAGGGCAAATTTGGCGGCTTTGCCGTTAATGTTATCAGCGGGAGCTGCTACTAGAGTCTGTAGAGCCAGAAGTGCTGTAAACAAGGAAGCAGAGACACCAAGAGCGGACTTTATTATTTTGTAAATAATATTGCAAATCCCGTCTAACTTTAGCCTTGGGGCAACAGATGACATAACAGAAATACCTAGCATGGTGTTCATCAGAGGGACTAAAAAATCAGTACAAAGACCGAAAATTAATTGTCCTGCTCCAGTCATCATCATATGATATGTGGATGCAGATACAGCTTGGCCTGAAGCTAGCATTATTCCTACCATTATGGGAATAAAACATAAAATAAAACTCGAAACTGTTTTTATTACGCTTGACGTAGCCACGATAAATTTTACAATTGGGCCGATTATGCAAGTACAAATGCAAATAGAGCCTATTGCTGACATGATTTCGCTTATTTGTGTATTACCCAAAGAAAAGTCTACGCTGTCTATCATTGCACAAAGTAAAATTACAGCTATGATGGGAGATACTGATTTCATCGGCAGGACAAATTTTTCTTGTGTTTTTTTTATTATTTCATCAAAAAGAGTAAGAGGCGAGAGTTTTGGAATTTCCCGGAAATCCTTGCGATTTATTCCTATATTTTCCATAATTTTTATAGTTTCTTTTGGCAAACAATCGATTAATTTTTCAGCTCCACTAAGATGGAACTGTTCTTCATATATTTCATTTAATTGGTTTTCGCCAAAAACATCAAATATAAAAATAAAGACAAAAAAAATAAAAATAAATGTTTTTTTTAGCATTGTTCAACCTCCCATAAGCTTAAGTGAAACTTGAATTATCTTTTCGAATAGTGAAAAAGCTATGATAATGATAGAAGCCTTTCCTACCCACTCAACTTTTGTCGCAAGGGAGATTTCTCCGGCATCTCGGCAGGCATCTGATGCAAATTGGGCAATAATACATATCCCTAAACATTTAAAAAGGATTGTCCCGTATTCTTTTGGGATTTTAGAACAAGCCAAAAGTCCGTTTATTTGCTCTATTACAGGGATAAGTTTGTTTAAAAGCATAGCAATAACCAATATTCCTGTAGCTATATTTATGAGTATTGAGTAT
Source organism: uncultured Ruminococcus sp. (assembly GCA_951800855.1). Classification (GTDB taxonomy): domain Bacteria; phylum Bacillota; class Clostridia; order Oscillospirales; family Acutalibacteraceae; genus CASPLG01. Next base: position 1,643 of record CATOLC010000056.1, on the reverse strand, counting down.
TCAGGAGAATAATTTTTAATCAGCAGAGAGATAACTGAAATTATAAGGATTATTCCGATGATTGATATTGTATTCATAATTGGTTCAGGACTTTCTATAATCCAAAAACGGATTTTATTGTTTTAAATAAAGTATCTATCTGCTTGATAATCATCATTAATACGACGATAAGACCTGCAAGAGTAGTCATCATAGCTTGTTCTTCACGTCCAGACCTAATTAATACCTGATTAAGAACGGATACGATAATTCCTATTGCAGCGATTTTGAACACTAAGTCTACATCCATTTAAAATTCCTCCACTTTTCAAACAGGAAGTCAAATCAAGGGCGTTTGAGTTAAGGGAAATCAGATTAAAATAAGTGCAATTGCCAAGCTTATGCATACCCCAAACACCCGATAGAGCTTTCCTTTTGTCCTTTTTTCTTCCTGCGCCTTTTGAAGATACGGAACTGCTAAGTTGTAACTATATTCGCAGTGGGACATTTGCCCCTCAATATCATTTGTTCCGAGCTTTGAACCGAAGTTAATGATTATTTCTAATAAATCTTTGGAGTTTGGAAGTTTGCTTTCAGCACGGGAAAAGGTCGTTTCCCAAGCCACAGGGAATGATTTGCCATTAGATATGTAAGTAAGGCATTCTTTTAGGCATGAATAAAATATCCCTTCTTGTTGTTGCTTCTTTAAAATATTTTCAAGATAGCTTTCTGAGTATCGTATCTCATTTTGGACTGCCTTTATAAATTCCATGTATTCCTCTATGAAACGCACTCTTATAGATAATTTAAGTGCCGTCAGATGTCCGAGTAATGTTCCCGATGCAATCAAGCTCAAAATCCCGACAGCTTTTGTTAGCATATAAATCCCCCACATTTAAGAATTCAAAATTACCAGTATATTTGCTCTCTTCATTTAAAAGAATTATATTTTGAAATGCACCTGTAGCTATAAGAGTTTTTATTTGGTTCCTTTTCAAAAGGTCTTTTTTACTTCCCAAATGTACGCTTGCGATTATCTCTGCCCCAGCTTTAAGTCCTTCTTCTATGGCTTGTATTTCAGAAATAAGGCCTATTTCATCACAAATTACAATATCCGGAGAGAGGAGTCGGACAGCTTGAAGTATTCCTATGCCTTTTGGATATCCGTTCAAAACGTCGCACATTCCTATATCGACTTGAGGTATTCCTTGATAAACTGCGGCTATTTCGCTACGCTCATCTATTATGGCGACCTTTTTAATTTTATTATTTTGTATTAATGACAGATTTCTTGCAAGGTCCCTTAGAATAGTGGTTTTCCCACTGGACGGGGGACCAGCAATTAGAGTTCCTTTAGGGTCAAAGCTTATTTTTTTAAGGATTTTTTCGGAACATCCTTTGATTTCTTTGGCTATACGGATATTTATAGAGGAGATATCTCGGATATTTGTTATTTCTGCTCCGTTTATTATTGCTGTGCCACAAATTCCTGCCCTGTGTCCTCCTCTTAAAGTAATAAATCCGTTTTTAATTTGATTTTGATAACTATAAATGGAATAACTACAAATTATTTTTATAATTTCTGAAATGTCAGATGGTATAGCATATAGCAAAGTTTCTTTTAATGAAATTTTGCCGTCATGCGATAAAAAGTATATCCCTTC
>CATOLC010000055.1 GCA_951800855.1 uncultured Ruminococcus sp. | reverse complement strand
CAAGCCGATGATGCCTCCCTTCAAGGCTCCCAGATCCCCACCGAGCCCATCGGGATTGGCCCGCAGCTCCCAGCTGGGGCCGATGAGGGCGTTGGGGTTGTCCAGATACCGGCCGTCGTGTATTTCCTCGGCCAGTACAGCGCGCGCCTTATCAACACCTGCTTTTAATGCTTTTTTGCCTTTTTCGGATATCCTGTTTCTATACACCTGACCGGGAGTCAGTGCCCGAAATATGGTATTTAGATCCGTACTGAGAGCATCTTCGGACTCAAAGATACTATCAACCTCGGAGTTATGCTGCTCAACGCGCGCAACGACCGAATCAGTCACCGGGCGGTTCCCCGTCTCCACAACCCGGAATCGGCTCGCGCAGGGCTGCCCGGGACAGGGGGATACCCTCTCCCTTTGGAGCAGCGCACCCCCATTACCACTACAGACGCGGTCAGCATACTCAAGGAGCTCCCGGGTCTGGTTCTCCAGATGGGCACAAATATCTCTCCGAAAACCCTTCCTTGCCGTTTTGATTTTGTCTTCTATGCCCTTGATTTTTTCGCAAGCTTCGGAAAGCTGCCGCGAGTCGTCGTGCACGAGCGGTACATACTTCTGTATACTGACAAATTTGCATGCTTTATATGAAGCCCGGATCGCGGCGGCCGCATCATGAAAATCCTTAGGCGCATCTTCATACAGCGCACAACACTCGACTAATACACCATTTTTTCCGAGAGTGTCTTTCAACACATTTGTGGTTACCCCCTTATTATTTATTTTATCATTAAGTTTCTTAACTTTGTCTTTAATTTTTTTGATGCTTGGCATAATACTCACCTTTCTTAATTTAAAATTTTCATAAATCTTACTTATGCGCCCTTAAGTTGGTTAACTTTACTTGTAATTTCTGTGATTTTGCTTGTATCTATTGAATTTGCTATAATCATTTCCTTATGATTTTTATAAGTATTACTTAAATATAAAATCGATTTTTAACTTTATATACTAAAAATTTAAGCCATATATTTATTATACATATAATACATAAAATATAAAGTATTTTTAGTGAATTTAATAAATTAACTTTTAAAATAGTTTTGGATTTGTTATTTAAAGAGTGAAAAAATAATGGAACTCCCGCTTTATTTTAGGGCAAATGCAAACAAAAAGGAAGCACAAATTTTCTCTTGGATTAAATATATTTATGCTCATAATCGAATTTTGATATTATAATTTTTAATTTTAGATAATTTAGCTTAGAATCATTGTGATAAAATAATTTAGGTGATATAATACTATTATTTTGATGATGTATTTTCTGAGGAGGAAGTTAAATGTGTGGGATTTGTGGATTTACAGGAGAGATTTTAAATCGTACCCAAGTAATAGAGCTTATGACAGATCTAATCACTCACCGTGGGCCGGATAGTGCTGGATTTTTTGCAGACAATGATGTGTCTATGGGGTTTCGCAGGCTTAGTATTATAGGGTTGGAAAGCGGGAATCAGCCTATATATAATGAAGATAATACATTGGTTCTGACTTTCAATGGAGAAATCTATAATTATAAAGAACTACGTAACGAATTGATTTCTTATGGGCATAAATTCTACACTGATGCGGATTCTGAGGTTATTATACATGGATTTGAACAATGGAAAGAGGAACTTCTAAATAAGCTAAGAGGGATGTTTGCTTTTTCCATATGGAACAGAGAAGAAAAATCACTTTTTCTTGCACGGGATTTTTTCGGGATAAAACCACTGCATTATGCAAAAGTAAATGAGAATTTTGTATATTCTTCGGAAATAAAGAGTATTCTCGCGTTTCCTGATTATGAAAAGGAACTAAATATTCAAGCTTTAGACCGTTATTTATCTTTTCAGTATGTCGTTCCCCCTGAGACTTTTTTTAAGGGAATATATTGTTTGCCACCCGGGCATTACCTTTGGTATAAAAATGATGAAATCTCTATCAAAAGATATTTTAAGATAGAATTTTCGCCTGAATCTTCACTTAGTTTAGAAAATGCTGTAGAGAGTATAGACCAAGCTATTAAAGAGTCTGTAAATGTCCATAGAATAAGTGATGTGGACATTGGATGCTTTTTGTCCAGTGGGATAGATTCAAGCTATATAGCATCGCATTTCCCAGGAGGGAAAACGTTTACTGTTGGATTTGATTTAGGAGAAAAGTACAACGAAATTAAATGGGCAAGAGACTTATCAAAATTGATTGGTGCCGAGCACCACTGTAAACTTATCACAGCAGATGAATTTTGGAATACTGTACCTAAAGCCATGTATTATATGGATCAGCCCTTGGCAGACCCATCGTGTATTGCGTTATATTTTGTATCAAAATTAGCTTCTGAACACGTAAAAGTTGTACTGTCAGGAGAGGGAGCAGATGAGTTCTTTGGAGGATACAATATATATAAAGAACCTTCTGCACTAGGCATTTATAAGAAAATATTTCCTTCATTTATCCGTAATTTGATTGCAAAACTAGCTAAAGCCGTTCCGTTTAAATTTAAAGGGAAAAATTATCTTATAAGAGCAGCAAAATCGGTCGAAGAAAGGTTTATTGGAAACGCTTTTATGTTTTCTTTTGATGAGAAGTGCAAAATTCTTAAAAATCCTGAGTTGGCTTCGAAGCCTCAAGAAATTTGCAAGAAATTGTATGATGATGTTAAAGACCAAGAGGACGTCACAAAAATGCAATATTTAGATATGAATTTATGGTTGGTTGGAGATATTTTATTGAAAGCTGATAGAATGAGCATGGCAAATTCTTTAGAAGTCCGTGTACCATTTTTAGATACAGAAGTCTGGAAAACAGCACAGCGTTTGCCTTTAAATTTAAAAGTTACTAAGGAAAATACTAAGTTTGCCTTGCGGAAAGCTGCAGAAAAAAATCTCCCAATAGATACTGCTCAGAAGAAAAAGCTTGGTTTTCCGGTTCCTATAAGAGTTTGGCTAAGGAGCAAAAAATATTTTGAAATAGTACAGGAGGAATTTAATTCCACAAATTCTTCAAAGTTTTTTAATGCAAATATATTGAATAGACTCTTGGATGAACATTTTAAGGGCAAAAATGATAATAGCCGTAAAATATGGACTATATATACTTTTTTGGTTTGGTACAAAATGTATTTTTATGAATAATCTAATATTTAATATTTAACATGAATTTTTTAAATTAAGAAGATTTTGGTTACAAAAGATAAAAACCCCCGCTGCTTAATACGCAGCGAGGGACTTTTTACATCAAAACCGTTGAAGAATATTCAATTTTTATACCATTCTCTTTTGTTCTTGAAAGTTTTGCCTTATTTCCATTACCATCTTCAATTGCAAGTTTTTCTATTTTATACTCATCAAAAAAATTTACAACTGTATTTTCCACGAATCCTGCCCATTTTTGAGGACTTCTCTTTTTTTCTTCTTGAGTTTCACTTTCCATTATTTTTTTGAGCTCATTTACTGATTTATCCATACTTAATACTTCCTTTTCAAATTCATTCCTTTGAATTATCTCAAAATTTATAACGAATTTCAAGAGTTAATTTTAACTTAGAACAATAAGTGGAGTATTCTCTGGATTTGTAAATAATTTTAATTAACAAACAGAAAAATAGGCAATTACTTTAATTTTTTATTTTATTTTTATTTTACTTTTATTTTATTTTTTATAACTAAACTGGATAGATAAAATGTGAAATTGAATTAATATATTTATACAAATTAGAATCATTTTTGTCTTTAAAATCTTCTATTTCAAACATTTTATTTAGCTGGTTATGGTCACAATCAGGAGCAATATACTCTGTCACATTTGTAAATCCGAGCTCCTTAATTCTTTTATTAAGGTGCGTATTATTAAAGCTGAGCCAATCTTTATTGTCGCCGCTACATATAAATATAGGTGTATTTTTGCTAACGTTACGTAAATTATAATTTGTATCCAATTGAGACAATGTCACGCCTCTGGCAACCCATCCCAAAGGTGAGAACGTAGCATTATTTCCGGCACTGATTAAATTATTTATTGGACTTGCTAATATAATACCGCCTAGAGTTTGGCCTTGGGAATAGACATAATCGGCAATATGCGAAGCAACCGAACCACCCAAAGAAAAACCAAAGGTAATAATATCTATTGATTTATAACCTAAATTATTTGAAACATATTCATAAATTTTTTCTCCATCATTATATAATGTGTTCTGAGAAATTCTTAAAGACGGGACTTTAAGTTTACTATGCCCATAACCTCTATAATCCACGGCAACGACGCTGGCACCTTTGTCTAACAGTGTTTTTATAGCGTTCTTATAAACTAAATTTACTGCTGAACTACCATTTGGACCGCATAATATTATACATTTGTTTTTTAACTCATTAGAGGACGGACTCTCACATTTAAAACTGCAACCTTTCAAATCCCCAATTTCAATAAATTTACGGTTCACAAAAAGATTATCGTCCAATTTTACATTTTTTTCATCTTTTATATCAGGAAGGCAACTTTTATCCATATAAATACCTGGGAATATCATACTATTTGCAAGTGCCCTGAGACCTAATAAACCTAAACCTGCGACTGCGGCTACAATACCTGTTCCGGCTGCAGCTTTTTTACGCTTATTGTTGGCTGTATCCGACTTGTAAGTGCCGGATAAAAAGTTCATATTATTTTTATCATTAGATTTCAGTGCAGAACTGCTCGGAGATAAAATGCTAATCCCCAAAAGAAAGGAAAAAAGCCTTTTACCAAAGCTAGAATTTATGCTTAGGATATTGTTTACCATATTATTTTTTCTCACCTTACTATTCATAATATTAAAGTTTTTGTGATTTTTCATTAGCTAATTTAAAATTACACTTTAATATTATATATTGTTTATTTTAAAAATACAATCCAAGGGACTGCAGAAAATTTAGGGAAAACATGAAATGCTTATGTTCATTTTTGTTAGACGACAAAAAAGGAACCAAAAAACGTCTAAAAAGGGGATTTCGATTCCCCCTTTTAAATCCCCCTAAACGACCCGGGCAAAGCCCGGGAGCAAGCCATTTAATTCAGATTTTGGGGGATTGGTATGTGTCAAAAAAACAGGGTTATTTTTGTGCAAACATACAAAATTAGCAAAAATATATTGCTATATATATATATATATATATATAATGGATAGCATAAAAATACTAAAATGCAGGATGTGATATAATGAAAACTATCTATAATTTTGATAAAAAGATATTCGTAACATTAGTCTGTATAATTATGTCTTTTAGCAACATTTTTCCTTCTCTAACAATCTGTTCAGGAAAAACAACTAATGTTACTACATTCGAAGAACTAAACAATGCGATAACAAATGCCCAAGATAATGACACTATTTCTGTTTCTGAAAATATAACCATCCCGGAAGATGCAGCTAACCCTTCAAGTGACACAGCTTATTTAGTCGCTACAAAAAAAATAACAATCGAAGGGAAAGGCGACAATATAACTATTAAAAGAGAGGATTGGAAATCCATTCTGGAGTGCTTTGGCGAAGGAGCAATCGTTACTTTAAAAAATATAACTTTTGATGGTGGAGCAATATGGGCAACTGATACTGTCAGCGATACTACTAACAACGGGGTCCAAGGAAGAGCTATAATCGATATTGCAGCGGCAGCGGTGCTAAATGTTGAGAGCGGCACTGTCGTACAGAATGGACATACAACAAATAGCTCCACCACACATAATCATGGGAGCGGTTCACAACCGTATGGTGGCGGTATACGAATTGAATGGTCATATCCGGGAGGAGGGACTATAAACTTAAAGTCGGACAGTGCGATTAGAAACTGTAAATCAAGCCGTTATGGGGGAGGAATAGGCGCATACGCCGGGGTGGTTAATATATGTGGCGGGACAATTGAAGGATGCTGTGCAAATTTAGGAGGCGGGGCCTCCTGCACTTACCG
>CATOLC010000054.1 GCA_951800855.1 uncultured Ruminococcus sp. | reverse complement strand
TTTCGCTTCCATCTCCTCTACACCAGCACCTAAACGAATGGACTGCTATCCGAACCCAGACCCCTAAGCTTCTTTCTTCTCAAACGTATCATACACTTTTCAAGTTATCTAACTATATGCAGTAAAATTGTACAAAGGCACAATCATAAAGAGGTAACTTTTATAATCAAGTTACCTCTATTTAAAAAATATAAGAACAAATCCCATAATCAAGCTTAAAATCCATTTAGATGCAGTTCTTTATTAATCCTAGGATAATCAAAATAAGCAATATCAAGATCTACTCTGCTCCTTATGCCATTCACTATCCCTTCTGATGAATGTTGCCACATTCCACAAGTATGTCCCGGACACCAATTGTACCGTGCAAGCCATAAATCATACTTGCTAAACAGTCTGTCCTCAATTAAATAGTCTTTTACCCAATAATGATATGTATATATAGTTACGTAATATCCCCTTTGGCGCATTCTATCACAAAAAGCCTCACAAATCCCTGTAAGTCTCTCACGCCCTAAGCATTGAAGCCTTTTTTCCTCTATATCAAAAGAAACAGGATATTCGAATTTATATCCTCTTATAGTTTCCCAACAAAAATCTGCTTCCGCCACGGCTTCATTTTTATTGGAAGCATAAGAATAATGGTAAACACCGCAATTTATATTGTTTTTCTTTGCCCCCATCACATTTTTGTGAAAATATCGGTCTGTTTGATTAGGGAATTTCATTCCGTATCCATCCCGAATCATTGCAAAACTTATCCCGGATTCTTTTACCTTTTGCCAATTAATATCTCCCTGCCATTTAGACACATCAATGCCACGTAGCCCTTTATCTAATCTATAGTAATATTTTTTAATATTCTCTTTCGAGTTCGCAAAATAAAGTCCCTTTCGGTCATACACATAAACATCTTTAGAATAGTCCCTGGCATCAACACTTATCATTAGAAAGATTTGTAATAAAACTGCAAATACTATTAAAAATTTTTCTTTTTTATCCATTTTTATCCTTTTTTGTGTATTTACAACAATTATAATAAAATTTATCACATTAAGTCAAGAACTAATTTTTAAAAATACTTATTATGGCAACAGTGGCGTCATCATCATGATTCATAGACCTTTGACTGATAGTTTCCTTAATTATATAATTTGTTAAATCTTTTCCTTCAACTTTTTCTAAATTTTTTAGTCTATCTTCTATCCAATCCGTTCCAATATCTGTTATCCCATCCGACATCATAATTACAACATCTCCTTCCGAGAGTCTGAATTTATTAACAGACATATTTATTTCATCAAATATACCTATTGGCAAAGATGCCTCCTCTATTTTATCTATTTCGTTCCCTCTGCGAATAATCGTAATCGGAGCACCAGTTTTCACTATTTCAGCCTCTCCAGAATATAAATCAAGCACCATAATATCCACAGCAGTTAATGATTCCTCACTTGCCTTCCCCGAAATTGATAAATTTGCTATTTTTAAAGCACTTATCGGGTCCACTCTGAGCTTTATCAAGCGTTCTATTATTCCAGCAGTCACAGCTCCGTCAGCAGCTGCTCTTCCCCCAGAGCCCATTCCATCACTAATTATCGCAAAAAATTTCCCTGCACCATCTTTAAAGCAAGAACAATAATCACCACAGAATTCCCCATCATTACAATTATGCCTTCCCACACAAACTTTTGGGGCAAAATTTTCTTTTTCGGATATTCTTATTAAAATTCGGTTTTCTACATCAAATATCATTGGAGTGCTCATTGCTTTTTGACAAATTGAACTTATCCTGTCCAGTATCTCTTGAGTTATAAGCTCTCTGTTTTCTATTTTCATAACTTCAATTTCAACAAAAAGTTTGTCCATCTTATTAATTTTACATTCTGTTCTTACCGTATCAATTTTATAATCTAATAACAAACTTTTTATTTTTGTGCTTTTCACTAAGTCTAAATTATCGTTTATTTTTGTTCGCTCATTAGCATATCCTAAAATTGCTTCAGCAAACGAAAATTTTTCGGATATTCCACTGAATATCTCTTTAGCCCTTATTTTAGCCTCTATACCATTTTCATAATTATATATAGATTTTCTTATTTTTTCTATAACCTGACTGGAATTCTTACATTTTTTGCTAATTTCATACTCAGAATTATTTTCTCTTGGTGTTTCAATAATACTTAAAATCGTTTCTTCAAAAGCTGCTTTGGTGGAATCTTTGTTCCGCTCCCAACACAAACTCTTTAAATTACAATTACTGCAAACTTGTACTGCAGAATCCATGCAAACACTTTTAATTTCCGGCTTAGCTTCGGAAAAAGCAACATGAACAGCATCCTCCGCTGCATTTGAAATCGACTTTATTGTCTCCGAAATATACTTTTTTTCGCTGTTTTTTCCTTCTTGCTCTCTTTTTATATAAGATTTTTTTGGTACACTAAATAATTTTTTAATATAGTCTATTGCTTTTCTAGGGATAAACATAAAAATAACTAACCCTGCTATTATCTCATAAATCGATACAGTTAAAATATTAGAAGGTACAGCAGAATTAAAAAGAAAAACGGCACTGCAAATCAAAAAAGCTCCACAAGCTTTTATTCTGTTCCCATTTGCACAAATCCCAGAAGCCATCCCAGCAAATGCGTACATACCCGAAATATAAAGTCTTCCCATAGACAAAACCTCAACAGCTGTGCCAATAGCTGTCCCCACGACACTTCCACCATAAATTCCTCCGCAATACGCAGCAAAAACTATAATAACTACCGATAATATTCTCCCAATTGATAGTTTATAAAATGTGACTGATGAAAGGGAAACAATCATAGCAAACAATGAGATACACACTTGAATAAATTTACTTTCTTTATTTATCCCATATTCAAGGTCAGTAAAACATTGAAAAAATGTCACAAAAAAATATGTAGAAATAGCTATCATAAAAGCATCCATTAATGTCATATAAATATACCATAGACCCGGTTCCTGAGAATAATTAATAAAAATTTCAATCATGAAAGACGAGATAAAACTTACCACTGGCAAAAATAACACATGTCTATGAATCCAGTCAAAACCATTTAAAATCCATCTGATAGCAGCAATCATTAATATAATAGATATATATCCTATGCCTCTGCTTAGCTTTGGTAAAAAAAGATAGCCTGTCGCCGCTCCAATAATGGCCGGAACAGAATATGCTTTTGGCGCTGCTATAGAGATAGCAACGCCAAAAGGATTTCCATTTAATATTATTCCTTGAGACAGCACTAGCCCCATCAAAAAGTAAACAAGCTTTAAAACTAGCTTTTTTACCTCCTCTAACAGTTCTGTCCCCTTTATCATTCTGAACTTAAACATTAAACCCCACCCAAAATAATAATAAAAATCCGTACTTTTACAGAATTATTATATATATATATAAATAAAGTCTAATGTCACATTATGCGGAATGATTATATTTTTTTATATAAAAAATAGTTAATTATATATTATTTTATTGCGTAATAGTAAGCGAGAGTCTTTTGAATTTTGTCTCTTGCCTTTTTTATATGGCGAGAAACGCAGGATATACATATATCTAACACGTCGGAAATTTCTCCCATCTTCATCCCTTTTTCATAATACATAAACAAACATTCTTTCTGCCTAAGTGTCAACTCTCCATTTGCTACTTTTTCTATCATCTTTAACATTTTTCTTCTCGCTTCTGTGTTGTCGCCTTCTAAATTTTGATTAAACTTACTTATTCCTGCTAATTTGTCTGTAAACTCATTCAACGTAACTTTTTTAATCATTATTTTTTCCTCCATATCTACACATAAGGTATTCTCCGGTATGTTTTAGTTCAAGGTACATACTATAAAGAGTTTTTACTCTAAAGTTAATGTTTCTATCATCTATAGATGTGGTAAAATAATATCGTTTTCTTATTTTTAGCATATACGAATTTAGTTTCTTCGCTTCCTTTATATACTCCTCTGCCAGTTTTTTATAATTCATATAACCTCCTTACACGAATTGTGTAGTTAAATATGCAAAACATTCTTCTATAATTCACTTAACTTATAGTTATATATAAATTAATATGAAAATTTTAGATTGTTTTCTACATAATATTACCATATATCCTATTAATGTGTCAATATTTATTTTATTTTTGTGCTCTAACTTCAAAAACAAATCTTTTGTTAACATATAAAATATACAAACACCCATTACACGTTTTGTGTTAATATCCTATTTCAGATGTATATTAGCAGCAATTTATCAATTTTTTAAACTATACACCTTATAAATAGTATATAAAAATAGTATATAATAAAATATGAGGTGAAAAATGATACTGTCAAAAAAAACTAATAAATTCGGCAACAGATTAAAAGCACTGCGAGTACAAAATGGACTTACTCAAGCCCAACTTGCAGATAAATTAAACATATCTCCTTCAACGGTAGGAATGTATGAACAAGGACGCCGTGAACCCGATAACTCCACTTTGACTAAAATATGCCGGGAATTAAGAGTAAGTGTGGATTATCTGCTAGGTACTGGGAACAACGTCCAAAGCTCTGATTCTGAAATTGATAATCTAATATTAGATTTTATCGATTTTATCGAGTCCAGAGATGGTCTTACATTCGACGGTATTCCCCTAACTGATACAGAAAAGAAAAAAATCACCTCTGCGCTTAAAGTTGCAACAGCCGTTTCCATATTAGAATATAGCCAAGATGCAGAAACTCTGTATAAAAATTTCTTCTAACACTCTAAACTCTATTATTATAAAAATAAGAAAATCAAAAATAAAATTTTGGGGTTTTCTTGTATAATTAATTCCCAAATCTCAAATTTAAAACCTTATTTTCTTACTTTTTATTTATCCCTTCAATAAAAAGCAGCCTCATTTATACACGTAACCACGGATAAAAGAGAGAAGTTTTTATCTCTCTTTTTCGTTCTTTAGAATATAATTTTTTTTAAAGGAAATAGTTACATCTATAATTTAATAAGAATAACAATATTTTTGATGTAACCTCTAAATGAAATACTGAAGTAACCCAGACCACTTCAAAAACTTAAGCAAACGGACTAAGTCTCTTGGTTATATTTATATTTTTTGATAATTTGCTTAATATCAGTTTTTTTCAGCTTATTAAATGCTTCTGAAAAATCAAATCCTCTAAATGATTGTTGAGGACATATATCATTCAAGGGCACTAATACAAATGCTCTCTCTTTAATTCTAGGGTGTGGTACTGTAAGCTCCTGTGTGCTTTTTTTCTCATCTTCATACAAAAGCAAATCTATATCTATTATTCGAGACGCAAATCTGTGTTCCCTTTTTCTTCCCATTGCTGCTTCTATGCCTAAGCAAACCCCTAATAAAGACTCAGAAGAAAAGGTTGTTTTTATTTTTATACAGCAATTTATATAATTATTTTGTTTATCTGGAACTCCAAACGGTTCAGTTACATAAAAATTAGAGATTGCCAATACAACTGTAGACGGAACCGAACCGACTGATTTTATCGCAAAATCTAAGTTTTTTTCTCTATCTCCTATATTAGAGCCTAATGCAAGGAGTGCTTCATTCAAATAAAATCGCCCCTTTTTCTTTTTATGGTTATGGACATATAGTCAAATTGTATGGTTTTTATTGGAGCTTCGGGCTTTTTTAAAGTAATTTCTACCTCTAAAAGCTTTTCAAACTCTTTAAATAAAAAATATGCCACATTTTCTGCCGCAGTTTCAATCAAATCCCAACTTTTGCTTGTCATTGTGGATTTTATAAGCTTGGCCACCGAAGAATAGCTTATTGTGCTTTTAATATCATCTTCAAACCGCATGTCATTTCTGTCTAAAAACAAATCGCAATCTATAAAAAAATTTTGTCCTGTCTCCTTTTCCTCTTCATTAACTCCATGATATGCATATATTTTTAGCCCTTTTATACTTATTTTATCCATTTTATT
>CATOLC010000053.1 GCA_951800855.1 uncultured Ruminococcus sp. | reverse complement strand
TGGCTATTCAGTAGGGACATCTATATGTGAGAGCGATAAAGTGGAGCTAGCTAAGGATATTATGGCAAAGGCTAAAGAAAAGGGAGTAAGATTTTTAATTCCGATTGATAATAAAGTGGGGAAAGAATATTCTCCAGATACGGAATCCCAGGTTGTGGATGCGGATAAAATCCCGGACGGATGGATGGGACTAGACATTGGTCCTAAGACGGCTGAGATGTTTTCAGAGGCTATAAAAGAGGCCGGCACTGTAGTTTGGAACGGCCCTATGGGGGTTGCGGAATGGCCTCGTTTTGCGGCAGGGACTCAAGCTGTAGCTACTGCTATCGCCCAAAGCAAAGCGGTTTCTATAATTGGTGGAGGGGATTCAGCTGCTGCGATACAGAATTTAGGTTTTGCTGACCGCATGACGCATATTTCTACCGGAGGTGGTGCTTCACTTAAATTTTTGGAGGATGCACCTTTGCCGGGTCTGGTAGCTTTAAATGATAAATAAAATTTAACTATATAAAGGTTTTAGCCGGTGCAAAAGTACCGGCTTTTGAATATATTAATATAATAAATCTTAGTTAAAATGGAAGAATAATAATAGAGAAAGGGGAGTGAGTGAATGAAAAAGAAGATTATAATCGCAGGGAATTGGAAGATGAACAAGACACCTAAGGAAGCTGTAGATTTTTTAGAGAAATTTTTGATTAATGTAAAGGATTCTAAATGTAAAGTAATACTTTTTGCACCATTTGTTGATATAGAAAAGTGTACAGATTTAATAAGAAAATCAAATATTGATATCAAAATAGGTGCACAGAATTTTTATTGGGAAGATTCGGGAGCTTATACAGGGGAGATATCTGTTCCGATGCTTGAAACCATTGGTGTGCAGACTTTGCTTGTAGGTCATAGCGAACGGAGAATGCATTTCATGGAGACGGACAAAGATATAAATAAGAAGGTAAAGAGGGCCGTTAAGTCAAATTCTGATTTAATTTTGTGTGTTGGTGAAACTTTGGAGCAAAAAAACAGTGAAAAAGGTCAAGAAAGCGTGATGTTTCAGCTGAAAAGTGCTTTAGAGGATATCCCTAAATCTTTAATTCATAAAATTCATATAGCGTATGAGCCTGCATGGGCGATAGGCACAGGGAAAACAGCTACGCCTTATGAATCGGACAAAATGTGTAGGTTTATAAGGATGTGTATTGAGAAAATGTACGGAAGTGAGATTGGTTTGTATTTAAATATTTTATATGGAGGTTCGGTCAGCGAAGAAAACTGTAAAAATTTTTTGGAAATGTCCGATATAAATGGGCTTCTTATTGGAGGAGCATCTTTGCAAGAAAAGTGTTTTAGTTCTATAGTGAGGACTGCGGACAGCGTAATAAAGGGAAGGACTGAGTAAGGGATGGATAATCTAAAAAATCATGTAATACTGGTTATAATAGATGGATTTGGGATAGGAGACAAAACGGAAAATGATGCCGTACACAACGCAAAAAAAACTAATCTTGAAAAAATTTTTAAGGAAAATCCATTTACAACTTTAGTTGCTTCGGGGCAAGAAGTAGGTTTACCTGTGGGACAAATGGGAAATTCAGAAGTTGGGCATATGAATATTGGTGCAGGAAGAATTGTTTATCAGGACCTTACGAGAATTTCTAAATCTATAGAAGATGGAAGCTTTTTTAAAAATCCAGAAATAAATATTATATTAAAACATACAAAAAGTACCGGTGGACGCCTGCATATAGGAGGACTTCTTTCTAGTGGGGGAGTCCATAGCCATATTTCTCATTTTTATGCGTTTCTTGAGTTAGCAAAGGAATACGGACTTAGTGATATAGCGGTGCACGCTTGGCTGGATGGAAGAGATGTTTCTCCGTTTTCTGGAATTGATTATGTGAGAGAGTGTGAAGAAAAGCTTAATAGCTTAGGAGTAGGGCGAATAGAAACAATTTGTGGAAGGTACTATTCTATGGATAGAGACAACCGTTGGGAGAGGACTTCTGCAGCATATAAAGCCATGGCAAATGCAGTAGGAAACAAATTTTTAATTGCAGAAGATTTTATAAATGATTCATATAAAAATGGAATAACAGATGAATTTATTGTGCCAGGAGTGAGGGAAAATTACAAAGGAATAAATAGCAAAGATTCGTTTATTTGTTTTAATTTTAGACCGGATAGAGCTAGGCAGATTACAAGAGCTTTTTGGGACAAAGAAAACCACGATTTGGACTGTGAGAATAGGGTTTATCCTATAAATTATTTGTGTCTTACGGAGTATGACTCTTTAATTGCAGGTGTAAAGGTGGCATATGAACCGGAAATAATAAAGAACACATTGGGAGAATGTGTTTCGTTGGGGGGATTTGAGCAGTTAAGGATTGCAGAGACTGAAAAATATGCTCATGTTACATTTTTTTTAAATGGTGGCAGAGAAGAGCCTTTTGCAGGCGAAGAGAGGGCACTAATACCATCGCCTAAAGTGGCAACATATGACTTAAAACCAGAAATGAGTGCATATGAAATCACAGATAGGGCAATAGAGAAGATGAAAGAAAAGAAACCTGAACTGGTTATACTTAATTATGCAAACTGCGATATGGTAGGCCATACAGGGGTATTTGAGGCTACTGTGAAAGCGGTGGAGACTGTAGATGAGTGTATAGGAAAACTTATGGATTATGCGGAAAGTTTAGGATATGTGGGAATAATCACTTCTGACCATGGGAATGCTGAGAAAATGCGGGATGAAAGCGGACTTCCTTTCACGTCTCATACGACTAACCTGGTTCCTTTTTGTGTAGTAAATTACAAATGCCACTTAAATTCGGAGGGAAGACTTTCGGATATTGCTCCCACTATTTTGGACATAATGAATATTCCTCAGCCGAATGAAATGAAAGGTAAAAGCTTGATTTTAAAAGCCAAATAGATATTTTGCCATGTTTATTTTTGTTGGAGGACAAAAAAGGAACAAAAAACGTTAAATGAGAGTATGGTAAGCCCTATAAGAGTGTAAGAGTGCCAGCCGTCTTAAGATGGCTGGCTTTCACGTTGTTCAAGCCTAAGAGGACGGATTTCTTGCTGCCCTTAAAAGGGGCAGAATATTCTCTAGCTTTAAGTTTGTCCATAATTTGATCTTCCTTTTCTTGCTCTCTGATATATTTTTGTATAGTTGCAGTATTTAAACCCACTGTACTTACATAATACCCTTCTGCCCAAAAGTGTCTATTTCCATATTTATATTTTAAATTAGATACCCCATGATTTGGGATACGCTGTACTTTGGAGGAATCGATAGTAAAAGGTGTAAATGATCCGGTATCATATGCTCTCCTATTATTTCTATCCCTTTCCATTTGCACAAATCTTTTATTATCTTCTGTATATTTGGGGAGTGCCCTAAAAGAGGATATGGCACTGAAAGATTGATAAAAATACGCAGCCGTTTTAGCGTAAAGCACCTCTTTAAATGCCAACTCAATAAAACCGGTTTTATATATTTAACTTTCTTATATCAACGCATATGGCACTCCCCATAAAAACTGCAACTTGTTTTTCGTAGTTATCTATGATATAATATATTTGAAATTTATTGGGAGGTGGAAAGATGCGCAATTTTTCTTGCTAGTTTGTGGGTGTAAAAATTAAGATGCTATTTTGCATTACTGAGTTTTTATACCTTTTTGCAAGAAAGTTGTGTTTCTTACTCTACTTGTACATATATACGTCATCTTTATGTAGTTTTATAGGTTGTAAGAATTACTTTCTTGCGACCTATAATTTTTTTACAAAAAGGTGTGATTTATATGTCAATGATAAGCATTCAAAATTTAACTTTTGGATATGACGGTAGCTATGACAATGTGTTTGAGAACGTCTCTTTTCAAATAGATACAGACTGGAAACTTGGCTTTACAGGCAGAAATGGGAGAGGCAAAACTACATTTTTGAAACTTTTAATGGGAAAATATGAATACCGAGGCACAATTTCAAGCAATATGGAATTTGAATATTTCCCATTTGAAGTAAACGACAAAACGCAATTTGCAATAGATATAATCAAAGAAAAAGCGCATCTTGAGGATTACGATTATTGGAAAATTCAAAAAGAATTATCTTTTCTTGATATCGATGAAGAAGTATTGTATAGACCCTTTAATTGGCTTAGCGGCGGTGAGCAGGCTAAAATTTTACTTGTAAGTTTGTTTTTAAAAGAAAATGCTTTTTGCTAATTGACGAACCCACCAATCATTTGGATATCAACGCCAGAGAAATAGTCAGTAATTACCTTAAAAGCAAGAAAGGATTTATTCTTGTTTCGCACGACAGGAACTTTTTAGACAACTGCATCGACCACATTTTGTCCATAAATAAGACAAATATCGAAGTCCAAAAAGGGAAATTTTCATCTTGGTATGAAAATAAGCAAAAGCATGACAATTTTGAAATATCTCAAAACAATAAACTTAAAAAAGATATTGTAAGGCTTGAAAACTCCGCAAAACAAAGTGCTGAGTGGTCTAATAAAGCAGAAAAGGCAAAACATGGGACACGTAATTCAGGACTTCGCCCCGACAGAGGATACATTGGGCACAAAGCTGCAAAAATGATGAAACGCTCTAAAAATGTGGAAGCGAGGAAACAATCTGCAATCGAGGAAAAATCTAATCTTCTCAAAAATATCGAAAGTGCCAGCGAACTTAAAATTCATTTTTTAAAACATACGTCAAATAGACTTCTGAGTTTAAAAGGTGTTTCCTTATTTTATGGCAATAAAGAAATTTGCAATAATATTAGCCTTGAGGTGAATCAAGGCGACAGAATCGTCCTTTATGGTAAAAACGGGTGTGGTAAATCCAAAATTTTGAAATTTATAAACGGAAATGATAAAATAAAATCAACAGGTAATTTTGAGAAAGCAAGCAATTTGAAAATATCTTACGTTTCACAAGACACATCACATTTAACTGGTAATCTTAGCGATTTTGCAAAATCAGAGAATATTGATGAAAGCTTATTTAAAACCATTTTAAGGAAGCTTGATTTTTCACGCACTCAGTTCGAAAAAGATATTTCTGACTTTAGTGGAGGACAAAAAAAGAAAGTCTTGATTGCTAAAAGTCTTTGCGCACAGGCACACTTGTATTTATGGGATGAACCGCTTAACTTTATTGATATTCTATCTCGCATACAAATTGAAGATTTAATTTTAAAATTTAGGCCGACTATCTTATTTGTTGAACACGATAAAACTTTCAGCGAAAAGATTGCTACAAAAATTTTAAAAATTTAAGGAGAGGAATTTATGAAAAATAAAAAGTGGACAAAACTATTATCGTATTACAAACCGTATAAAAAAGAATTATTTTTAGACTTGCTGTTCTCAATAATTTATAGCATTGCTGTAACGTCTATCCCACTTTTTATCAGATATGTAACAGAAAACATCGTGAACCTCGAAAAAGACGAAGCATACCGCCTTCTTATCTTAATCACAGGCGGTATTATGGGATTATTTGTTATTGTATCTTTATGCTTAAGGTATACTAAATATCAAGGAAATATGCTTGCCGCTAAAGTTGAAGCGGATATAAAAACTGAAATTTTTAAACATTTTCAAAAGCAAAACTTTAGTTTTTTTGATGAGCGGAAAACGGGTGCGTTAGTGTCTAATATTATAAATGATGCTTATAATCTTACCACGCTTATTAAACAGATACCTGAAACGATTTTAGATTTTATGGTAAGATTAATAGGCACAGGAATCATATTATTTATGGTGAGTCCTACGTTCGGAATAATAACATTTGGTATTTTAATATTTCTTTTTTCAGTTGCAACTTACTTTATCCCAAAAATTCGGCAGTGCAAAGAGGGATAGAAAAGAAAAAGAGAGGGAAACTAATCACCAAGAGGTGATAGAAATGAAGTGTCCAAAATGTGAAGGAGAGGAAAAAGTAAAAAACGGATTTAAAAATGGAGTGCAA
>CATOLC010000052.1 GCA_951800855.1 uncultured Ruminococcus sp. | reverse complement strand
ATAATAGATAGGCTTAACAACCTTAAGATTGATGTGTTAAGAACAGATACATTTGGTGATATAACTTTTCTTACAAATGGTAATGAATTAGATATTCTTTGTGAAAGGCCTGCTGCTTAAAATATAACTAAAAATATAACTAAAATGTAAAAGGAGAATTTTTTATGACGAAGATTGCACTAGCGAGCACAATATTATCGGGAACAGTAGCAGCTGCTGCGACTATAGGGATTGGAACCTATCTTTATAAACATAAACATAAATCATCGGAAAATGATTTCAGCGCATCATCTTTTGCTCCGCAATTAAAAAATGATAAATATTTAAAAAAAGATAACAATAATATCCCCAATTTAGATAATAATTCCTCTAAAAATTTAACGCCATCTGGTACTTATACCATAAACGGCAGAAAAATAAAGCTTTACAGACAGCAAAAAAGTGATTGTTGGGCTTATGCCGCTGCGTTTGTTGCCTGTTTAAGAGGTAAGGGGGACAATGTAACTTTAGAAGACGGATATTTTAAAAATATTGTAGATAATGAAATGCGATGCGATAGATGGTCTTTCGGTGACTCTGAACAAATTAAAACTATGTTAAAAACAATGCAACTGGCTTCAGAAGGTAAAACAATAACGGACATCAAAACTGTAGATGATGTGAAAAATACACTTTCTGGAGAACTGAAAGATGGCAAATATGTATTAATACAGCCGTCACTTGGGAAGCTGGATTGTGAGAAATTACACAATAAAATTGCTACAGGGCAAATGAGAAAATCTGATTCTGGCCATTGGATGGTAATTTGTAAGGACTGTGGGAATGGGAATTTTGAAGTGTATGATTCTTTGAAGGGCAAAGTCGTTAATATGAGTGCAGAACAAATTTTCGATATGTTGCCCACGTGTAGTCAAGAAATAGGTACGATTCAACCTGATGGCAAACACACAGGTCATATAGAAACTTGCCGAATTATGGATGTAATCTATGCTTAAAATAGTTAATAAAAGAATAATTAACTAGGGAAACTATGAACCGCAAGAATAAGTGCTTGTGGTTTATTTTGTTTTATAGTAAAATTAGTAAAAATAAATTTTATTTATGAGGAATGAACGTGAAGCTTTATTTTTATTATGGAGTGATGAGCTCTAGTAAGACAGCAAATGCTTTGATGAAAAAGTTTAATTTTGAGGAAAATGGCAGAACGGTAGCACTGCTAAAGCCAAGTATAGATACCAGATATGGCAAAACAACTGTAAAGTCCCGTGCAGGGCTTTCCAGTGAGGCTTTTTTAGTGGGGGACAATGAGAAGATAGAAGATGTTATCGGGCGAGATAATAGTTTTGAAATAATAGTTGCTGATGAGGCCCAGTTTTTTACCGAAGCTCAAATCGATGAACTCAGGAAATTTACGGACCAAGGGACAATGGTTATGTGTTATGGGCTTAGGAGTGACTATACGGGGCATCTTTTTGTGGGGAGCCGGAGACTCCTAGAATTGGCTGATACAATAAGGGAAATACCTTCTATGTGTGCAAAATGTGGAAGAAAAGCTGTTATGAATGCAAGATATTCGGGTAAAAATATAATATATGAAGGCAATCCGATAGATATTGGCGGTGAAGATAAATATACCACGCTTTGCCACCAATGCTGGAAATCAGGTAAACTATAAATTTAATTTAAAGTTTATTCCTTTTAAGGTATTTGACTATAAAAGGTAAGGAAGAATTAAGATGAATGATAGAACATTACTTTCTGAATATGATGGAGCTAGCCTTCCGCATAGTCTGGAAGCTGAACAGTCTGTTTTGGGTGCAGTGTTAATAGATTCAACTTGTATGGATAAAATTGCGGAAATTATAAAATCACCATCTTATTTTTACATACCCAACCACAAGCTTATTTACGATGTAATGCTTGGAATGTTTATTTCTGGAACTAATATAGACTATATAACGGTTCTTGAGGAAATGAATTTTGAAAAATGGGATGAAAGCTCATGTAAATCTTATCTTTTGCAGCTTGCGCAAATTGTACCTTCGGTTTCAAATGCAGAAACATATGCTCATATTGTAAAAGATAAATATAACCTGCGCACCTTGATTTTGGCTGCGAAAGAAATAATGGAAGACGCCTCTTCGGGAGAAAGCGAAGCTGATGATATATTAAATTCGGCAGAACAGAAAATTTTTGATATACGACGTGGGAAAAATGTTACTGGACTCAGACGGGTGAATGAAATAGTGGTCAGGGAATTCGACCGTTTGGATACGCTAAACTCAAAGGATGCCAAAAAATATTCGGGTGTTCCTACGGGAATAGGAGATTTGGACAAAGTAATTATGGGGATGAATAAATCTGACCTGATTTTACTTGCAGCCCGTCCGGGAATGGGTAAAACAAGCTTTGCTCTTAACATTGCAATAAATGTTGCAGTAAAAGAAGATTTAAAAGTTGCGTTTTTTTCTTTGGAGATGACTAAAGAACAGATTGTCTCTAGATTAATATCTATAGAAGGTATGGTTAAAGGGCAAAACTTAAGAACTGGAAACCTTAGCAATGAAGAATGGATAAGGTTAATCGAAGCAGGAGATATTTTATCTAAGGCTGAGATATATGTGGATGATACGCCGGGAATTACAATACCAGAGATGAAAGCAAAACTCAGAAGACTCAGCACAGTTGATTTGGTAATTATAGATTATCTTCAGTTGATGGCTGGCACTAAAAAAATAAGCAACCGTGTGCAGGAAATATCTGAAATCACAAGAAGCCTTAAGATTATGGCAAAGGAACTGGATGTTCCGGTAATTACTTTATCACAGCTATCAAGAGCAAGCGAACAAAGAACTGACCACCGTCCTCTTTTGTCGGATTTAAGGGATTCGGGTTCTATTGAACAGGATGCAGATATGGTTCTGTTCCTTTACAGAGAAGGCTACTATTCTTCGGGAACAAATGAAGAACAACCCAATCAAAACAGTGGGGAATGTATAGTTGCGAAGAACCGGCACGGTGAAACTCGTTCTGTCCAGCTTCATTGGCAGGGTGAATTTATGAAATTTACATCAATGGAGGTTAATAGAGTTGCACCTTAAAGCGTATGAGACAATAGAAAAGTTTAAAATGCTCTCTGATGTAAAATCAATCGTTGTAGGAGTTTCGGGAGGGGCAGACTCGGTTGCACTTTTACACTTTTTAAAAAAGGTTTGCCGGGAAAAATATGAAAACAAAATAAAATTAATTGCAGCACATATAAATCATGGGCT
Organism: uncultured Ruminococcus sp.; assembly: GCA_951800855.1. Lineage (GTDB taxonomy): Bacteria > Bacillota > Clostridia > Oscillospirales > Acutalibacteraceae > CASPLG01. Next base: position 2,789 of record CATOLC010000052.1, on the reverse strand, counting down.
CCGAGAGGAAGAAGCGGACAGAGATGAGGAATTTGTAAGGAAAATCTGTGAAAAATGGGAAATAGAGTTTTGTGTAAAGAGAGAGAATGTAGGCGAACTTGCAAAAAAAATGGGAATTGGATTGGAAGAATGTGGCAGAAATGTTCGTTATTCTTATTTTAGTGAGTTGTGCAAGAGTGAAAACTTTAAAATAGCAACAGCACATACGCTTTCAGACAACATAGAAACTGTACTTTTAAATCTTACAAGAGGATGCGGACTTAATGGCTTATGCGGGATACCTCGTACCAGAGGGGAAATTATTCGTCCGTTTATTGAAGTTTCAAGGGATGAAGTGGAAGAGTACTGCAAAGAAAATAACCTTGATTTTGTAACGGATAGTACAAATTTTAAATGCGATTACACAAGAAATAAGTTAAGGTTAGAAGTTATCCCTATACTAAAGGAAATAAACAGCAATTTTGATAATATTTTTGGAAGATTTTTAATAAATATCAATGAAGATTCAGCTTATTTAAATGATATTTGTGAAAAAACTTTTGCCACTATAAAAGAGAACGATGGATTTGAGGTCGAAAAAATAAAAAATCTCCCTGGTTCTGTAAAGAATAGAATTATTTTAAAAATTTTAAGGGAGTTTGGGAAAAAATCCCCCCAGGCCAAAGATATAGAACTTTTTGGAAGGCTTTTAGAGGGAAAAATTAATTGTTTTTCGCTGAATAAAGACTACAAAGTCGAAATTAAAGAGGGAAAAATAAATATTAATACTAATAAAGACAGGAAAAAAGAGATAGAAAAAGAATATCTTTTATGGGAACAGAGGGCGCAAAGGATAAATGTCTTGACAGAAGCAAAAAAAACGTTCATAATTGATGTGGTAAAGGCAAAAGAATTCTTTAAATTAAAGTTAAATAATAAAGGCGTTTTTAAAAATTCTATTAATATGGATATTATCAACGAGGATTCCTTAATTTTTAGAAATAGGCGTCCAGGAGATATTTTTTCTCCTTTGGAAAGGGGAGTTACTAAAAAGGTAAAAAAATTATTCAATGAAACTAGAATTCCTTTGAACGCCAGGAATAATTTATCTATTTTAGCGAACTTCTTCGATTTGATTTGGATAGACGGAATAGGTGTTTCTGACAAATATAAAGTTACATATACTACGGAAACAATAGGTATAATATCGGAAAGGCAGGATTTTTAATGTTAAATGATATAGATAGTGTGTTAATAGATGAAAGAAAGCTTTCAGATATAGTAAAGGATTTAGGAAAGAAAATAAGCGAGGATTATAAAGATAAAAATCTTCTGATGATTAGTATACTTAAAGGCTCGGTAGTTTTTATGGCTGATTTAATAAGGCAAGTGACTGTACCATGTCAGATAGATTTTATGGCTGTTTCTAGCTACCACGGCGGGGTAAAAAGCAGTGGAGTGGTAAAAATCTTGAAGGATTTGGATATCCCGCTTGAAGGATTTGACCTTTTAATTGTAGAAGATATTTTGGACAGCGGGCAAACACTTAGTTATATAAAGAAAATTTTATGTGCAAGGAAACCTAAAAGTATAAAAATTTGCACTCTTTTGGATAAACCTATGTCACGCAAATCTCCAATTGAGGCTGACTATGTAGGAATGCAGATTCCGGATGAATTTGTAATAGGATATGGGCTCGATTTTAAAGAGGAATATAGAAATCTTCCGTTTGTAGGGATATTAAAGCAAAGTGTATATAGTTAAACTGTAGGTTGTTTCGACAATTAGTGAATGAGGAGTGAATATACGATTGAAAAATAATAAAATGATGAAAAGTATGATAGCAGCATTAGGAGTACCTATTTTGCTTATTTTAATAATAGCTGGGATAAATAGTATTCTTCCGCAAAAAAACTATAATTATTCTGAGGTAATAAACAAGTTTAAGAACCATGAAGTAATGCAGTATAACATGAATTTAAGCTCTGGGGACATGGAAATAAAACTTGAGGATGGCCATGTGATGTATTATTCAGCCCCGAGTGTAAATCTTATATATGGAGATATTAAAGATTATATAGCTGAATATGATGAGCAAAATCCTGACAACCCAATGGTATACAATTTAACTAAGTCACCGGACACTTCATGGGTTATGAGCACATTTGTTTTTGTACTGCTCCCAATTATGATATTATCAGTGCTTTCTTGGATATTTGTAAGGAAGCTTAACATAATGGGAGATGGAGGTAAACAATTTAGCTTTGGAAAGGCAAAGATAAAAGATATAGCAGACGAAAAGAGAAAGACTACGTTCCAGGATGTAGCTGGGGCAGATGAAGAAAAGGAAGAGCTGTTTGAGATAGTTGATTTTTTAAGAAGTCCTAAAAAATATAACGCTTTAGGTGCACGAATTCCAAAAGGAGTATTGCTGGTAGGTCCGCCAGGAACAGGAAAAACTTTACTTGCAAGAGCAGTGGCTGGGGAAGCAGGAGTACCATTTTTTTCCATTTCAGGTTCAGATTTTGTTGAGATGTTCGTGGGCGTGGGAGCGTCACGGGTACGGGATCTTTTTGAAAAAGCTAAAAAAAATTCGCCTTGTATAGTGTTCATAGACGAAATTGATGCCGTTGGTCGGCAAAGAGGTACTGGACTTGGAGGAGGTCACGATGAAAGAGAACAGTCCTTGAATCAGCTTTTAGTTGAGATGGACGGATTCGGCGCTAATGAAGGAGTTATAATGATTGCAGCTACAAACCGACCGGATATCCTAGACCCTGCTTTAATGCGGCCAGGCAGGTTTGACCGGC
>CATOLC010000051.1 GCA_951800855.1 uncultured Ruminococcus sp. | reverse complement strand
TCCTTGTACAGCAGCCTCATCTATAATTACCTTTGCTATTTTATGGTTTGATGGAACTTCAAACATAACCTTTTGAAGGATTCCTTCCATAATAGACCTCAAACCCCTTGCCCCTGTATGACGTTCAATGGTCTCTTTTGCTATTGCTTTTAATGCCCCTTGTGTAAATTCTAATTCAACATTATCAAGAGAAAACAATTTTTTGTATTGTTTTAATAAAGAATTTTTCGGTTCTGTCAATATTTGCACCAAAGCATCTTCATCTAAACCGTTTAATGCTGTTATAACTGGCAAACGCCCCACAAGCTCCGGAATTAACCCAAACTTAACAAGGTCCTGCGGGACGGCTTTGCTCATCCAATCTGTGGTATCTAACTCTTTCCGATCCATAACCTTGGCTCCAAACCCCATAGAAGAAGAGCCCACTCTCTTTTCAATAATCTTTTCAAGACCATCAAATGCACCCCCACATATAAATAATATGTTTGAGGTGTTTATTTGGATAAATTCTTGTTGAGGATGCTTTCTTCCACCTTTTGGAGGGACATTGGAAACAGTTCCTTCTAAAATTTTAAGAAGAGCTTGTTGAACCCCTTCTCCACTTACATCTCTTGTAATTGAAGCATTTTCTGATTTTCTAGCAATTTTGTCTATTTCATCCACATATATTATTCCATGTTCAGCCTTTTCTACATCAAAATCAGCAACCTGTATTAAACGCAAAAGAATATTTTCCACATCTTCGCCCACATAACCAGCTTCCGTAAGAGTTGTTGCATCAGCAATAGCAAAAGGAACGTCTAGTTTTTTTGCCAAAGTTTGAGCGAGTAAAGTCTTCCCTACTCCGGTCGGTCCTAAAAGAAGTACATTACTTTTGCTTATTTCCACTTCTTCCTTATCGTCGCTTTTCCCAAAGTAAATTCTCTTATAATGATTATACACTGCAACGCAAAGAGCTGATTTAGCATCTTCCTGACCTATTACATATTGGTCAAGGTATTCTTTCATCTCATGAGGTTTAGGAAGAATTTTTTCTTCAAAATCCTCAAAATCCTCTTCACTTTTTTTCGTTTTTTTATTAACTGATGAAAGAGAGTTTTTAACTTCTTCCCCTAAAATTGAAACGCAAAGTTCCACACATTCATCGCATATACATACTCCTGGACCGGCAACTAATTTTTTTGCCTGGTCCTGGGGTTTTCCACAAAATGAACAGCAAAGCTCTCTATCTTTATTACCGCGGTCTGAATTCACAAAATCACCTCTTTACTACTTTTACATTTCTGCTCTTTTATCTATTACTTTATCTATAAGCCCGTATTTTAGCGCCTCATCTGCAATCATAAAATTATCTCTTTCTGTATCTGTTTCTATTTTTTCAAGTGGCTGACCAGTTCTCTCCGATAAAATTTTGTTTAATCTCTCTTTTGTCTTTAATATATTTTCAGTGTGAATCCTCATGTCAGTGGCCTGTCCCTGAATCTTTCCCAGTGGCTGGTGTATCATTATTTCACTATTCGGCAGAGCAAACCTTTTCCCTTTTGCTCCAGCTGCTAACAAAAACGCTCCCATACTAGCAGCTAAACCCATGCAAATAGTTGATACATCGCACTTTATATATTGCATAGTGTCATAGATTGCAAACCCATCTGTTACAGAGCCCCCTGGACTATTTATATAAAGATTTATGTCTTTTGAGGCATCCTGCCCTTCTAAATATAAAAGTTGTGCTACAATTAAACTAGCCGTAACATGGTTCACTTCGTCATGTAACATAACAATTCTATCATTTAGAAGCCGCGAGTATATATCGTAAGATCTCTCTCCACGGCTAGTCTGTTCTACAACATAAGGCACTAAACTCATTTTATAAACCCCCGTAAATTATAAATTAATTATTATAATGCTAAACTTCAACAACATTATTTTCCACAATTTCCATGGCTTTCTTTCTCTTTATATCTTTTTTAACGCTTTCTTTCGGAACAAGTGATTTAATTTTGTCAAGCTCTATTTTATAATCTTCTGCAATTTTCTTATATTCTGCTTCTATCTCTTCATCAGTCGGCGAAATCTTTTCATTTTCTGCAATCTTTTTAATAGCCAAATTTAATTTAACCTGTACTTCTGCTTGAGGTCTGAATTGCTTCTGAAGATCTTCCACACTCATCCCCATCAATCTAATATAATCTTCTATTCTTATGCCTTGCCTTTGTAATTGTCCAGAAAAATCCTTTATAAGTTCATCAATTTTCTGTTTTATCATTGCCTCTGGAATCTCTGCTTTAACTAAACTGGAAATTTTTTCAGCAATCTGCTCTGATTTTTTGGCTTCGTTTTCATTTTTTTTACGTTCCTCTAGAGTTTTTTCTAAGTCTTTTTTATATTCGTCAATAGTATCAAATTCACTTATATCTTTAATTAATTCGTCATCTAAATCAGGTAGCTCTCGTTCTTTTATCTCATGCAAATGAATTTTAAATACAGCATCTTTGCCAGCATAAGGCTTCACATGATAATCCTCTGGAAACGCAACATTTATTTCAAAATCGTCATTAACATTGTGTCCCACTATCTGGCTCTCAAAACCTTTAACAAACTGATTTTTTCCCAATTCAAGAGAAAAGTTCTTCGCTGTACCACCGTCAAAACTCTTTCCATCTATAAGCCCTTCAAAATCAATTGTAACAGCATCTCCCAACTGAGCAGAACGAGAATCCACGTTTACTAGCCTACCGTTTCTAACTCTTATATCTTGTAGTTCAGAGTCTATATCTTCCTGTGTAACCTCAGAACTCATTTTATCTATTTCAATTCCTTTATAATTTCCCAGTTCTATCTCTGGCTCAACTACTACAATTACCTTAAATGCAAGACCTTCATTTTTATTTGAGGTAATTATATCAAACTTAGTCACATCTACTAAATCCAAACTAGCCTCAGCTGCAGCATCTTCTATCGCTTTTGGATAGAGATTTTTTATTGCATCTTCATAAAAAACTCCTTCTCCATAATATTTCTCAATAAAAGCCTTAGGAGCTTTACCTTTTCTAAAACCCGGCACAGTAATTTTTTTAATATCTCTTCTATAAATTTTATCGATCTCTTTGTTGAAAATATCAGCAGAGATACTAACCTCCAATTCATATTCGTTAGTAGAAATCTTATTGGCAGACTTTAAACTCATTTATAAAACATCCTTTCTTAATTAATTTTGGGTTTTTAACCCTTAGCCTATCTTGTAAGCAAAAATCTATCTGTTTTTATTCTACAATCGTTACATATAAATTCATTTTCTAACAAGTTTAGGGCAAAAATCCAAATAATCGCAGGCTATAAGCTCTAAGCTCACTCCTTTATACATTCCTGTTTTTAGCTTCGTGGAAAATTTTCCTCCATGAATATGTCCATAATAACATTTTTTTATATTTCTTTCAACTAAAATATTTATAATTTCAGATGATTCTTTTTCTCCGTAAACCGGAGGATAGTGCAAAAATACAAGTGGCTCAAATCCTTGGTCCTCAGCAATTTTTATAGATCTTTCTAATCTACCGCATTCCCTTAACAAAATCTTTTTGTCCCCTGAAGCTTCAGAATTATACAGCCACCCTCTTGTTCCACACACACATGTGTTTTCAACGAAAATCGCTGAATTATGTAGCAAAGATACTGACTTTATCCCATTTTCATTAAAAAAATCATTAATTTTTTTTGCAGTTGACCACCAATAATCATGGTTTCCCTTTAAAATTATTTTTTTGCCAGGCAAAGACTCCAAAAATTTAAAATCTTCTATAGAATCTTCTAATTTAAGAGCCCACGAAATATCTCCGGCAACAACAACTGTGTCAGAATTTTTTACTACCTTTTCCCAATTTTGTCTCAATTTTTCAACGTAATTGTCCCATCCTTTAAATACATCCATGGGTTTCTGTGTCCCAAGCGATAAATGCAAATCGGCTATTGCATAAATTGACATTTTTTTCAGTCCTTCTGATTCTTTTGTCATTTTTTAATTTGTTCACAGCATCTTTTTGAAAAACCCATATGAATTCCTATAAAAAATCCTGTCAACCACTTTTTCGTTATAATTATGTCTCAGTAAATATTCATAAAGAACATCTATAGATTGGATTCCTTCAATTTCATCCGGGATTTCAGCTCCATCAAAATCACTGCCAATACTTAAAACATTTTCCCCTCCTAAAGAAAGAAAATGTTCAATATGCTTCATTATATCTGATATCTTCCCATCTGTCTCAGAATTTAAAAATTTATTACAAAACGTAATGCCGACAAGTCCCCCTCTTTCTTTTATTAAGTTGAATTGCTCATCAGTAAGGTTCCTTTTGTGTTTACAAATGCTATAAGAATTCGCATGAGTTGCAATAAACGGCCTTTGGGATGTTTCAGCGACATCATAAAAAAGTTCTTTACTTGCATGAGAAACGTCAACCACTATTTTATTCTTTTCCATTTCTTTCACAGCTTTAGTTCCAAATTCAGTTATACCTTTGGGGCTTTCAACCAGAATCCCATCGCCTATCTCATTAGCACCATTCCAGGTTAGCGTTATAACCCTTATCCCTAGTTCATGAAGTGTCTTTATCCTAGATAAATCTCCATTCAGCACAGAACAGCCCTCTATACTTAAAATTATCCCTGTCTTATAGGCTGATATGTTTTCCATACAGTCTGAAGTTCTAATTATTTCCAGCTCAGCGCTGTTTTTTTCTTTCTCTTCTTCAAATTTCTTATATAACTTATAAAAAAATTCAACTGCACTTTCACCCCTGAATGTATCTGGCATCCAAAAAGCAAAACATCCTATATAATTTTTAAGTTTTTTTGATCTTTTAAGTGAAATTTTACATCTGTTTTCATAAAATTCTTGATTACTGACACATATCTCATATAGTGTGTCACAATGCAAATCAAAAAATTTCATTTAATTCCTCCAACCAAAATGCATTTTTTATATAGTTTATTCGTTTAGGTCTTGCTTTATTATTACATCTGATTTCCATCACATCAAATCTTACCATCATTTCAATATCATTTTTTTGCATATACTCGCAGGCAGTTTTTATTATATTATTTCTTTTCCTTACTCCAATGGATTCCAGGCCACTTACCTGTGGTCTTTCACTTCGTAATTTAACCTCTATAAAAACTAAAGTTTCTTTCGTATCTTTGCATATTAAATCTATCTCACCATATCTGCTATGGTAATTACTTTCCAAAAATTCCATTCCATGCCTCAAGGCATAGCGTCTTGCTACTTGTTCCCCTAAAGCTCCCTTTTCTTTTTGAGTCATAACACTTTCATCCTATTATTTTTTTTAAAAAGCTCTTCCTATGAACAGGTGAACATCCATACTCTTTCAGTTTTTCTATATGAAGTTTAGTACCATATCCCTTATGTCTCCCAAACTCATAAACAGGATATTTTACATCTAACTCTTGCATATAGCGGTCACGTGTAACTTTAGCAAGAATAGAAGCACATGCTATCGACATTGAAATGGCGTCCCCTTTCACAAGTGGTTTCGCAGGAATGCCAAAATCAGGGACTCTGTTCCCATCTACTAATATAATGTCAGGTTTTAACCGCAGAGCACTTACAGCTCGATTCATTGCAAGATAAGTTGCATTTAAAATATTCAAAGAGTCTATTTCTTCTTCATATGAAAATGCTATTCCATATGCAATTGCTTCATCTTTAATTATTTCAAAAAGATTTTCTCTTTTTTTTTCGCTTAATTTTTTTGAGTCATCGGCCCCTTCGATAATTTTCCCCTCTTCTAAAATCACCGCAGCTGCACAAACCGGTCCTGCTAAAGGTCCTCTACCAGCCTCATCTACACCACACACAATATTATATCCTTTATTTATGCACTCTTTTTCATAAAATAGCCAATCTTTCATTATCTTCCACTCTTTAGTTCTATTCCTTACTCAATACTGGCTCTAATGTAATTTTCCCAATTTTACCCCTACGAAAATCTGATAAAATTTTATTTGAAGTTCTTAACATATCTATGTTTCCACCTGAAGCTAAACAATGCTGTTTCTCCCCTATAAAAGCCAAAATCTCATGAGCAGAAAGCATAGAACCAATTTCTCCCTCTTGAATTTTATATCTTTTTTTTAATAAATCAGGATATTTTTTTCGTAACAATGATATCAATTCAATAGTAACTGCTTCAGTAT
>CATOLC010000050.1 GCA_951800855.1 uncultured Ruminococcus sp. | reverse complement strand
ATTTTTATTTTAATTAATGATTTTTGTGAGTTTTTGTTTGAGTTCTATAAATTAAACATCCAAATTTTGGACATAACGGGCGTTTTTCTCGATGAATTCACGCCTTGGTTCCACTTCATCCCCCATAAGCACTGTAAATACTTCGTCTGCCGCAGCGGCATCTTCCATTGTTACTTTTAGCATTGTGCGTGTTTCTGGGTCCATCGTGGTTTCCCAAAGCTGTTCTGCATCCATTTCTCCCAGACCCTTATATCTTTGTACTTCCGCTCCTGTCCCGACTTCAGATAAAATCATATCCCTTTCAGCGTCAGAAAAAGCATATTTATGTTTTTTGCTTTTTGTAATCCTAAAAAGTGGCGGTTGGGCAATATATATATGACCTTCTTCAACAAGCGGTTTCATAAATCTAAAGAAAAACGTAAGTAGTAATGTCCTTATATGGGAACCATCCACATCGGCATCCGCCATAATAATTACTTTCCCGTACCTTAATTTTTCAAGGTTAAACTCTTCTCCTATTCCGCATCCAAGTGCCGTAATTACTGGCATAAGCTTATCATTTCCGTAAACTCTGTCAAGTCTTGCTTTTTCTACATTCAGCATTTTACCCCAAAGAGGAAGAATCGCCTGGAACCTTCTGTCTCTTCCACTTTTAGCAGAACCTCCTGCCGAATCTCCTTCCACTATATAAATTTCGGTTTCTTCCATGTTTTTAGATTGACAATCAGAAAGTTTTCCCGGAAGTGCCGAAGATTCAAGTGCTGATTTCCGCCTGACAAGGTCCCTTGCTTTCCGTGCTGCATCTCTCGCTCTTGCTGCAGACATAGCTTTTTCCATTATCGCTTTTGCTACAGCCGGATTTTCTTCTAAATACGTAAAAAACTTTGTGCTTATAATATTATCAACAAGCCCTCTAATTGCCGTGTTCCCGAGTTTTGCTTTAGTCTGTCCTTCAAACTGTGCATTCTTTAATTTTACGCTTATAACAGTTGTTAAGCCTTCCCGCACATCCTCTCCAGAGAAATTTCTGTCGTTTTCCTTTAAAATATTAAATTTTCTAGCGTAGTCATTCATAACACGTGTTAACGCTCTCTTGAATCCTTCTTCATGCGTTCCACCGTCTGTCGTGTGAATATTATTTGCAAAAGAAAGAATCAGCTCATTATACGTTGTATTGTACTGCATGGCTATTTCTACGCTGGCGTCCCCATCGTCCTGCATTCCTGAAAAATATATAACTTCCGGATGAACAACTTCTACTCCTCTTTTTTTATGGATAAACTCCACAAAACTTGAAACTCCTCCGGTATACTTAAAATCACTCTCAATTATATTTTCTGTATCTCTCAAGTCCTTAAGAACTATCTTGATTCCTGCATTTAAAAAAGCTTGTTCCCTAAGTCTCATTTCTAAAATTTTATACTCATATTCGGTTGTTTCTTTAAAGATTTCTGGGTCTGCCTTAAATGTGATAACAGTACCTTTTTTCTCAGTATCTCCCATAACTTCAAGGGCTTTTACCGCATCTCCACGTTCAAATCTCTGCTTATATATCTTTCCTCCGCTGTAAACTTCTACTTCAAGCCATTCGGACAAGGCATTTACCACCGAAGCTCCTACTCCGTGGAGTCCTCCAGAAACTTTATATCCGCTTCCTCCAAATTTACCTCCTGCGTGAAGAATCGTAAAAACAACTGTTATCGCAGGAATTCCCATTTTAGGATGGATCCCAACAGGAATTCCCCTTCCGTTGTCGCTTACACGGATTATATCACCTTCTAGTATTTCTACTACTATTTCATCGCAATATCCGGCAAGCGCCTCATCTATTGCGTTATCTACTATCTCATAAACCAAATGGTGGAGCCCTTTCGGCCCTGTGGACCCAATATACATACCAGGTCGTTTCCTTACCGCTTCAAGCCCTTCAAGTACTTGGATTTCACTTGCACCATATTGCTCTTTCTGGTTCAACTCATTATTTTCCAATACTAGTCCCTCCGAAAATAAAATACCTTAATTAATTTCCTATTAGTCAGTCTTTAACTGCTGAATATATCTGTGAAATCATCTTTATCTTCTGTTTTTAGCGTTTTTTTAACATCCACATCTTTATTTGTGCAAATTTTCTCTTTATCTTTTTTCCTTGTGAATATTTTTTTAAATTTAAAAAAGACCCGGCCCTTAGATACTTCTCTTTCTTCCACCTTAGCTCTTTTTAAAATTATTAAATATGGAGATATCCCGTAAAATAAAATAAAATCTAAGATGATTAGTGCCAACCCCAATAAAATAAGACCGTCTCCCAAAAGTACCGCTGTGACAAAAATGCTAACCGCAAAAACTTGTACTGGAAATATAATTCTGTAAGCACCATTTTTAAGACTGACTTCAGATACTTTTTCGCAGTTAAAACACTTATAAAGTGACTTGTTTTTTACTACAAAAGACTCTGATTTCCCCAGCCTTATCCCGCAATAAGGACAACTTGGTAAATAAAATATCCTCACAACGATTCCCTCCAGACTTTAGCTATCACGGCTTTCTAGTAGTACACACTAAAAGATTAAACTTTTTAATTTATTCCTTATTTACTTTATCCCTTAAAATCTTTCTGCTCGACTCCCACAGACTTTATTCTTTTTAAAAGGGTGCTAACCATAAGTTGGCTCACATAAACTTTCTCCTTTCCATCCTCTATACACACGATAAAGGATTTAGGTATCTTCTGGGTTATATATAGTATTTTACTATTTTTTTCTCTGTTTGACAAATATTTTCTGCAACACTTTGACTTTGTTGTTTTATCCATCTCAAAAATTCCTATAATATCCTGTTCCCTAACAACAGTATTCCTCCCTAAATGTAAAAACAAAACTATTCCTCCGTAAAAATTTTGCCCTTTTCAACAAAAAAATTTTTATGTTTTAGTTTCATTACGGGCTTTATGCACCCTGTTATAAGCACTTGGGCTTCTCCTGCTAACTTAAATAACTGATTTTGCCTTTTTTCGTCCAGTTCACTTAAGATATCGTCTAAAAGGATAATAGGAGGCTCCTTTGCTGCCTTTGTTGCTATTTGGGCTTCAGAAAACTTCAGACATATCGCCGCTGACCTCTGTTGACCTTGTGAACCAAACAATCTCGCTGGTTTCCCATCTATACTTATATTTATTTCATCCCTGTGTGGACCGGACCCGGTTATACCTTTGGCAATATCCTCTTTTCTGCTTCCCTGCAGTTTTTTTACAAAAAACTCTTTTATCTCATTTTTCGTAAGACCTTTAAACTTTTCCCAACTCGCATAGTCTATTTTTAAAGTTTCCCCTCCGGAAATTTCAAAGTAAAATTTTTCAGCAGTCTTGCTTATCTCTTCAGTATATTTAATCCTCTCTTCAATAACAACACTTGCATACTCTGCCAATTTTTTATCCCAGATTTCGAGTGTATCTTCTAGCATAGGACTATGTGAAATACTCTTTAATAAAAAATTTCTATGTTTCAGCGTTCTATTATACTTTACAAGCTGTACAGCATACACCGGTTTCATCTGGCATATCGCAGCATCAATAAATTTTCTTCTGTTTTCTGGACTACCCTTTATTAAAGAAAGATGTTCCGGCGAAAAAATCACAGCTTTAAAAAACCCGATTATATTTGTAGCGACTCCACGGTTTATCTCATTTATTTCAGCCATTCTTTTGTTATCTTTCAGTGTGATTTTTATCTCATTTTCTCTTCCTTCAGCCTCTACTGCTCCGCTTATTCTTGCATAATCAGCCCTAAAAGACACCAAGTCTTTATCTTTGCTCCCTCTAAAAGACCTCGCTCCCGTCAAGAGCCAGACAGCTTCCAGAAGATTTGTTTTTCCTTGTGCATTCTCTCCGTAAATTACATTTATACCGCTGCTAAACTCCACCGTTCCCTCATGAAGGTTCCGATAATTTTTAAATTCCAGAAAATTAACCCTCATATATAGACGCCTTTTCTTCCTTTTTTGCCTGCTCGGATACAACTTTTATGGAAATTTCTTAATTTAAATATCATTTTATTCCCCGTTTAACTTATTTTGAACTCAGTCTAACCGGTAAAACAAGAAATAAAAATGAGTTTCCCTCTTTCGGTAAAATTTTAATCGGACTGAGCGGACCGTTAAGTTCTATTACTATCTCATCTGTATCACTATTTTTCAGAGCATCTATTATATATTTCCCATTAAATCCTATTTCTATGTCTTCACCTTCAGTCTTTATTGCAAATTCATCATACGCTTTCCCAATCGAGGTGGAACATGAAAGTCTAGTGAACCCTGAAGAAATATTGCATCTTACAGGATTTTTAAATCTCTCACTTATAAGAAGGGACACTCTTTCCACACTGTCCAGCATCAGCTTCGTGTTCACTTCTACTTTAGTCTTAAATTTTTCCGGAATTGAAACTTCATAATCTAAAAATTCTCCTTCTAAAAGCCTTGAAATCACTGTGTAATTTTCCGTACTAAACATAATGTGGCGCTTACCCGCAAAAATACCAAGCATTTTGTCATCTTCATCCGGCAAGAGCCGCAAAACTTCACTTAATGCTTTTCCCGGGACAACGAACCGGATATCCAAATTCTCCTTTATTTTTTCTGTTCTCATAGCCATACGGTACCCATCCACAGAAACTAACCTAACTTCATTTTCCCTGATATCAAATAATGTTCCCGTATGGATAGGCTTTGTATCTACACTTGCCACAGCAAACAGCGTTTGTTTTATCATGCTTTTTGCTGTCTGACTAGCTATTTCTATAGAATCAGGGTTTTCTATTTCGGGTATTTCAGGAAATTCGTCAGCATTTATTCCTACTAATGAGAACTCACTTAATCCACTTTTTATTGAGACTGTTAAATTTTCTTTTGTTTCAATAATAACTGGTTCGGCAGGGAGCCTTCTGACAATATCTGTAAAAAGTCTGGCATTAAGAACAATTTGTCCATCATCTATTGTTTGAGCTTCAATTGTTGTTTTTATAGCAATTTCAGTGTTGTACCCGCAGAGTTTCAAAGAATTTTCTTGTGCAGTTATAAGAATTCCTTCAAGTGCTGCCGAGTTGGATTTAGGAGATACTGTTCTTTGGACATTCGACAACGCTTCAACAAGTTTTGTTCTTTCACAGGTAAATTTCAAATTTATCAGACCCTTTCTTTTTTTAGCATTAAGTATAGTAACTATAGTATATATTTTTTAGTATTAGTAGTAGTAGACGTTGAAAAGTTTAAAATCCGTGCAAACGTGAAAGTTTGTAAAGAAATAAAAATTAAACCTTTGTGAATCTAATGTGGATAATTTTGTGGAATAATTTAGATAGAAAAATTTTTAACATTTAAGTGGAAAAGTTTTTGTTGATTGTTTAAAAAAAGTTGAAAAAAACAAAATGCGTTTTGATAGCAAACTAACAGGTTCTGTTAAGAAGTTGAAAAGTATTCCACACAAAAAGACTTTTTTTAAAAGAAACTTAGATCTCATCGGTCCCTAATGTTTTTTATAATGTCTTCAATCATTGCTTTTGTTTTCTGATCTTTATTTATAGTTTTTTCTGCTTGCTGAACCGCATAGACAATTGTAGAATGGTCCCGACCTCCAAATTCCTCTCCAATAGAAGAAAGAGACATCTGTGTGATTTCACGCACTACGTACATCGATAGCTGACGTGCATTTGAAATCGCTGAAGACCGCTTAGAAGAACGAATTTCTTCGCTGGAGACACCAAAAGTACGCCCGACTTCATCTATTATTTTCTCTACGGTAACCGGAGGTGGTTGGTCATTGTTTAAAATATCTGATATTGCAGTCTGGGCGGTTTGAAGATTCATAGGTTCATTGCTCAGAAGGCTGTATGCCTTGATTTTTTTCACAGCTCCTTCAAGCTGACGTATGTTTGTTTTTAGGTGTTTAGCTAAATAGTCACAGACGTCAAGAGGAATTTTAATATCGAGCATTTCGGCTTTTCTTTTCACAATTGCAATTCTAGTTTCAAAGTCAGGTGGCTGGATATCAGCAATTAAACCCCATTCAAATCGGGTACGAAGACGGTCTTCAAGGGTCTGGATTTCCTTTGGGGGCCTGTCCGAGGTTAGTACAATCTGTTTTTTTGCTTCATAAAGGGAATTAAAAGTATGGAAGAATTCCTCTTGAGTGGAGTCTTTCCCTGCGATAAACTGAATGTCATCTACTAAAAGAATATCTGTTTTTCTGTATTTTTG
>CATOLC010000049.1 GCA_951800855.1 uncultured Ruminococcus sp. | reverse complement strand
TATCACAGAAAGTTATGAAAATGGCAAATGTGAAAAGAAGATGAAAAAGGTCTTGAAAAAGCATGTGAAAGAATTGGTGCAGCCGTGTCTGAATGCATATTGATTGATGATAACAAACGTAACATCCAAGTTGCAAAATCAAAAGGAATGCGAGGAATTCATGCCAAGAGAAATAAACTTTTTTTTATGCTTGTCCATTAAGATTTGTGCCAATTTATCGTAGCTTTCCTGTGCTTTTTCCATCGCAGACAAAAATTCTTCTTTAGCCTCAGGAGAATTCTCTATTTCCGGCGGGACTACATATTCAAAGTGGTTTTCCTTTACATATCTTTGACTTTGAACGCTGTAAGATGCTATTCTGTGGCGTGTGAGCTGGGCAAGAAATGCTCTGGATACCCCCTCTATGCCAAAAGTAAAATTTGCATGTTCAATTGGGCTTTCGTGACCTATTTTTGAGAGCATACTTATAAATTTACTTGTTCCTTCATCAGTAAGCTTTTCTCCAATTTCTTCTATGGAACACGGAGAATAGCAAAGCTTGGCAGCAGAGGCCACAATTTTTTCTGCATAAGGAGTGTATGATAGAAGGCTTACTTTTAACAAATTTAAAATTCCTCCTTTAATTTTTAAGTTTTTCAGCGGATGTTTTTGCCTTTCAATAAAATTTTCCTCAATTATATCAAAGTTTTTTTGTTAGTTCAATTAAATATATTTTCGTATTATGTAAAGGCATTTTCAAAATTTTTGGTCATGTTTACCGTAAACTTTCTTTATATAAATATCCTCTTTCCCAAAATTTCTATTAGTACATATAATTTAATATGGAATAAACCAATACAATTTACACAAAATATATTGTATAGGAGGGAGAATTTATGAAAAAAATGATTATAATTTTTGGACTGTGTTTTATTTTTTTAATTGGCGGGACTATGTTTATAGGGTTTAAATATTTCAATCGAGTAAATAGCGATGAAAGTATTCCCGAGCCAAATTCTTCGACGAACAATAGAAATTTAGTTTATGTGGTTAAAGAATACAACGGAAATATTGCCATCTTTGAAGAAAATAGCGATATTCCATTTAAGGTTACTGATATTCGGTTATGTGAACTCCCGGAAGGAGACAAAAAACTTCTTAGCAAAGGGATTCCTGCTTCATCTTCACAGGAACTTAATTGTATTTTGGAGGATTATTGCAGTTAATTTAGAACTTTCATAATATTCAACACTTCGCCTTGGTTTTCATCTTGATCTAGGTAAACACTTGAATACAATGAAAATCCATCATAATCTTCTCTTCTTAAAAATTCAATCTGATTTTTTATTATATCATTAGATTTAGTCCAGCTCCCGTTATCATATTGACTTGTTCCCGTTTTGTAAAGTCCTAATCCGGCATAAAGCTTGATTTTTTCATTCGTGCACCTTTTTTTCCAATCTGAAACAGCTTTTTCAAACGGCAGAACCGGGTTTTCAGAATTAGTATATATTTCGGGACATAAATAATCTACATAACCTTCATTTTTTATCCATGTGTCAATATTTACTCCTCCTCTTTTTAAATTATCAAAATTTCCCTGCGGGCAAATCCCGAAAAGTACATCCTTTTTTACTGATTTTACTGTACGGTAAACTTCGGAAATCAATAAATTAATATTTTCTTCCCTTTTTTCGCAATCAATATAGGTTTCTGAAGAAGCTTTCTGTTTGCCATCTACCCACAAATTATTAGCAGGATAAAAATAGTCATCAAAATTTATGCCATCCACATCATAACCTTCCACTATTTCTTTTACTCCGTCAGTTATTAACTTTCTTACTTCCTCATATTGTGGGTCATAACATGCATATTCTTCAGATTTTATCACATATTTTTGGAACTTATCAGGATTATCCCGTTTCCATATGACGCAGGGGTTTGTTTCACACAGATTTTTATTAAGTGATATTTTCATAGGAACTACCCAAGCGTGGAACTTTATATTTCTCGCATGGGTTTCTTCTACCATAAATTTCAAGGGGTCAAATCCCGGGTCTACACCTTGTTTCCCTGTTAATATGTGGGACCATGGAAATATTTTTGAGGGGTAAAGAGCGTCGCTAGAAGGTCTTACTTGAACAAAAACAGTATTTAATTTAAGTTTTTCGGCCTTGTCTAGAATCTCTATGTAATGATTTTTAAAGTTTTTTTCGCTGAAATTCTGTATACATAAATCCAGATAGGGAATCCAGACAGCTCTTAGCTCTTCTTTTTCTGGTTGGGACTCTTCGGTTTTATATTTCTCTGCATTTTGAGCTGAAACTTTTTGAACATCATTTAATGTTTCGCAAGTTTCGCTATTTTGGTCCGGAACTTTATTTTTTATTATAAATGAAGCAAAAGAAACAGTAACTAAAAGCATAAACACAGAAAAAAGTGCTGAAAATGTTTTTGTAGACTTAAATATACTATTTATGAATAATTTATTAAATAACATTAGAACAAACCTTCTTTTATTTATAAAAACATTAAAAATCCGCCAATTTAAATTGTAGTATGATAGCTTAAAAAATCAGAAAAATTTATTCAAATTACAGCCTTCTAATTTCTAATTATAATAAAGATGTATTTAATGGTTATATCATTATAATATATTAAGGGAGTGTCTAAAAAGAGAGAAATAAAAAATTTACTATAATTAGTATAAGTTAAAGATAATATTTTCATAAATGTTTAGCTTTATCTATACAAAGTAATTTAGCATTTATCTTTCTCTTGAACACTCCCCTATCTTTTAAGCATAGCTATTGCCTTAAGATGGGCTTATTTATTGTGGGTTTTGCAAAAGAAAACTATATAAACCGATAGCATCATCTATAGTTGCCTGAAAATTTGTTCCTGCAGGATGCATTCTATTTAAAACAGGAATATTGTGAATGTCCCACTTATAATCAATACTTCTACGATATATTGCAAATCCCATATTTTGCACATCCGTTAAATGATTTAATGTTTCCTGATAATATTGACGTCGAGCATCTAAATAAGGCTCTGCAGCATTACGCAGGGGAGCCCTATTGGCAGCTATATTTCTAGCTTGCTGGACATCGCAGGGGGTAAATACCGCTATAGAAGTGGAAAAGGCACAAGCCATCAAAAATGTAGCAAAACTACACAATACTTTTTTATGTTTCATGTTCTAAACTCCAATCAAATTAAAAATAATGCGTGTACACACATACGTAAGTATATTATCAGCATTGTTGTTTGTTAATAAATTTTTAAATTTAGAGAAGTGTCTGATTGAAAAAGAATTAATTATCAAGTTTAATTTTTTATCTCGAATACATTAGAAAAGAATGCCGGTTTAAAAAATGTATTTTCTGCAATTTTTCGTTTCTCTTTTTTAGGGGACTTCCTATATTAACAAATACTTTACAAAACACACATATCTTGCGTGCTTTTTGCATAGAACCTACAAAATATTCAATATACTAGCAGAGAAAAGTTTAAGCATTACATTTTATACTTTTGTGCCTATTTTTATTTAAATTACAAAAAATTTTTTCAATTATATCTTATAAAATAAATCCTATTTTTTCTTTAACTTTTTTTAGCGTACTGCTTGAAATATCAAGTGCTGCAAGAGCTCCTTGAGTATATTTTTCCTGCAAATATCCAGGGTCAGAGATATATTCCTTAAATTTTGCCTGGATTGGTCTTAGTGTACCAATTACGGCTTCTGCAACGGCAATTTTAAAAGTTCCATAGCCCTTACCATCAAACTCGTTTTCTGTTTCCTCAAGACTTTTTCCACATACAGTTGAATAAATGTTTATTAAGTTATTAATTCCGGTTTTTTCATTTTGTTTAAATTTTATTTGAGAGTCTGAATCAGTTACTGCTTTTTTGAATTTTTTCATTATGGCATCTGGGCTGTCCATAAGAAGAACGCAAGAATTAGGAGTTGTGTCGGATTTGGACATTTTTGCCGAAGGATTTTGCAGGGACATAACTTTAGCTCCGGTTTTTGGAATAAAAGCCTCTGGCAGTGTAAATGTATCGCCATAAATTCCATTAAATCTTTGGGCAATGTTTCTTGTGAGTTCCATATGCTGTTTCTGATCTTCTCCTACAGGGACTAAATCGGTGTTATATAGTAAGATGTCTGCTGCCATGAGAGCTGGGTAAGAAAAAAGTCCAGCGTTTATGTTATCTGCATACTTTTTAGATTTATCTTTAAACTGTGTCATTCTGCTAAGTTCACCGAACTGAGTGTAACAATCCAGTATCCATGCTAATTCCGTATGTGTATGTACATGGCTCTGTATAAAAAATAGATTTTTGTCCGGGTCAATTCCGCATGCTAGAAGTAGAGCATAAAGCTCCAAAGTATTTTTTCTAAAATTTTCTGGATTTTGCCGCACGGTGATTGTGTGCAAATCAGCTAATGCAAAAATACAGCGGTATTTGTCCTGCATCTGGTTCCAGCTTTTAATGGCACCTAGATAATTTCCAAGAGTCATTGCCCCGCTTGGCTGAATTGCACTGAAAACAATCTTTTTATTTTCTTTAAAGTTTTTTTCTGTTTCCTGGCTGTTTTCCATTTTAATTACTCCTTCAAATATTTTTTTATCCTATCATATAAAATCATTATCCTTTATTATGGTAATTTTTTTACAATTTTGGAATAATATTCACATTTATAATTTTTTTCGGTTCACAAGTACAGTTCCAGGATAATACCATGAAAGTATATTTTTATAATCTGCACCCTGTTTTGCCATAAACTGTGCACCATATTGGCTCATTCCTACTCCGTGCCCATATCCTTTAACTGTGAATATAAACTTTTCATTACGATAATTAATATCAAAATCAGCAGAACGAAGTGAAAATATTGCTCTTACTTCTCTCCCTGTGGTTTTATGGGAGCATATCGTTAAGCTTTTTACTCCTCCGGCCTTTGTCCTTTCTATATCTTTTATCCAGTTTTCGGGAGCTCCTTCAAATTTTGAGTCTTCCCACGCTTTCTTTACTATTTCTTTGAACTCTTCCATCTTGAATTCGGCAGAAGTTTCATAACCCTTAGCTTCTTTGTCACCTGGACTTGAAACGTTTGTAAGATACTTAAGGTCGCCTCCGAATATATCCTTGGAGCTTTCTGTTTCCCCAGAAGACATTGCGTGATAAACGGCTAATATAAGATTACCATTATCTTCCAGAACTTCTCCGAAAACGCTGTCGACTGCACTTTTTATTTTGTTGTACCTTTCTTCGAATTTGTCTCCCCATTTTTCCTTAAGCTGTGCACAAGATGCATAATATTCCCATTTTTCTGAATTCACAGTGATTTCTGACTGCCCTTCTCCGTTTTTCTTTCTAAAATTCTCTCGTGCTCGGCTAAAATATGTATATGCAGCTACAGATTGAGCTTTTAAAGCTTCCATTTCAAAAGAGACTGGCATTTCTGTCGCAACCGTTGCATAAAGAAATTCTCTTTCAGGGATTTTTAAATTTTTTTTGGACGACTCATCAAATATATAAAAATAGTCTTCGCTAGGTGAGTTAATCAGATTTTCGGAGCTGTTTTCTTTAAATATATTTTTTTTATTAAAAGCAATCGGTAAAAGTGGAATAAAAATCATAAGTAAAAACATACTTATTCCTAAAATTAAATTCCTTTTTATATTAAACAGCATTTCCTATTCACTTCCTATGAGAAAATCCTAAATATAGCGATATTGACTTAGCTGACAAATAATGATATAATTACAAAATTAGTATGCATATAAATATTTAAATATGATTTTTATATCTATTTTTTTGGGGGGTTAATTAAAATGAAATCCAAATTTTTATGGCCTGCTTTTATTATTATTTCTTTTATTTTTATGGTGCCAATAAAATTGTTTGCGTCGTTTACAGGTTCTAGTTTAGATAAGTCATTGGGTTTTTTCATTTTTGTGGCTACTGCATTACTGTTGTTTCTGGTTTTAGTATTTTTAAATTCCAAGCGTAGCCCTGTTTCTTATGAAATAAATCAAAATCCGTATCTCGGTACTGCCGGTTTGTTGGTTGCAACTTCGTTTGCATGGTATGCGGTAAATTTAATAACTTTGCCTACTTCTTCAAATGAGTTTTTCCAAAATTTGTGTTTTTTACTTCTTTCTCTTGCTTCAGCTATAACTTTTATATTTATTGCTGTAAGCTACTTTTTAGGGAAAAATCAAATTTCTAAAGTTCCAATTTTAATATTTTTTCCGGTGTTCTGGTATATAGTTAAGATGGTTTCGTTTTTGTCTATTTCAGCCAGTACACCTGACCAATATGAAATTGCAATGGATTCGTTTATTCTTTTGTTTCTTCTCAATCAAATTAAAGTGTTTACTAAGTTACCGGGTAGCAAAAACATAACCGGGAGACTTTTAATGTTTGGATTTCCAGCAGTTGTTTCGTTCCTTATGTTTTGTATTCCAGAAATATTCTTTCAGACACAAGCGGAAGGGGGCATAAATTCCGTTTATTTTTCTTATCTTGTTATCCAGATAGCAGTAAGTTTATATATAAGTTTTACACTCATAAATATACGTAGCCAGTCAAACTCAAATTAATTCTCCAGGCGTCATAGGAGTAGTGCTA
>CATOLC010000048.1 GCA_951800855.1 uncultured Ruminococcus sp. | reverse complement strand
GTTCCCAATTGATGTTACGCTCTCAGGGATATCAATGAACTTAAGTCAATAGCACGCTGCAAAGGCACGGTCCCCAATTGATGTTACATTCTCAGGGATAGTAACGGAGGTAAGTTTGTTACACCACCAGAAAGCGCCGTTCTGAATTGATGTTACACTATTAGGAATAGTAACAGACTTAAGATTGGCAAAATCCATAAAAGCTCCAGGGGGAATCGTTGTTGCTCCATTTAAAATCGTAACATGTTCTACTTCGTTTTTAAGATCTTTACTTAAGTTATATGACAGGGTGTCATCACCTTTTATGGCTGGGATAGTTAAAGTTTTGGTTTGTACATCATAAAACTCATTAAAATTGTTAGCGTCTATCGTAATTTTTTCTGCACTTACCACACTGCTATTTGGCATCACGCTGGGAAGAACCCCCATAAAACCTACGCCTAAAACTATAGCTGCGCTGATTTTAGCAGCTAAACCCATTTTCTCTTTTTCAAAATTCATAATTTTTCTCCTTTTCATAATTTTTAAAACCCAGCCCCATTTCCTTTTAATATTAATTATAACGCACTCAAAAATAAAAATCAACATATTTTTAATCTTGCAGTGCAGGAAACTAAAATACAAAGAGCACAAGAGCAAAAAGCTAAAAACGGATGTGTTTTGCAGTATATGTGCCATTATTTAAACTGTTTTGCTCGCAAATTTATCCTGTTTCTAAATTTTTTGATATCATTTTTTATTCTTTTTATCTCTTTCCTTTACCTGTCTTTTGCCTTCCATCTTTTTTAGCTCCGCCAAATATCTTATTTTTTGAATTTTTATGTTAATTATGATATTATATAAGTAATTTTATATATAAGGAGGGTAAAAATGAATAAAAAAATTAAAAATAATATAGAATATTCTAAACTAAATGGTCTTAAAATAAAATACGAAACCGTTTCCAGGCAGGTAATCTCTGCATTTAACGCAATAAATGATTTAGAAATTCACATCGATAGACTTTGCAAAATCCCCAAAAAAGATAAACTGTACGAGATTTCTTTAAAAATACATTACTTTGCAAAAAAGCAAGTTGAAAATTTAGAATTTGTGGGAATTGCAGGACAAATAAATAATATGGGTATCGATTTTATAAATCTAATTAACAGCAGTAAAATAATCCTAGACGGAGTAGATATTACAGCAAGTTGTAAAAAAATGACAGTTGAGCTAATAAGAAAAATCATTTGGGAATTTGAAGTTATAAAAGAAATCCCAATGTCAAATCTAATTACTAGTAGTTTTATTCTGAACACTTTGAACTCTGAATTGCAGTTGAAAGAAAATATTTCCTTAAAAAATATCGAAGAAAAACATCCCGCTGTTTTTATGAACTGCAAAGAAATAAAGCAATTAGAAGAATACTTACACAGAATTTGTCAATTGTATCAAGAAGCATGCCTACAAATAGAAAACTATTCATTAAAAAGTGAAAACTATTGTTCAGGTTTTCAACAAATGTTAAAAAATCTACTTTTTAATATAAGGTCAATAGAAAATTGCAGTGAACTTTTGCCAACTCAATTATTTGATGTGCAAGAAAGCTTAAATAAGGTATCAAGTTCTAAAAAAGAAGATAAAGAAATTGGTTCATATATAGAAACTATTAAAAATTATACTAATAAATATACCTCAGAAAAACTCAATCAAAACATTAAAAATATTCAAAATTCAGCATTAAAAAGCATAGAAAAGCTTAAGGTAAACAGTAAATATGTAGAAAACTTCCTTTTAAATGAATTAAAAATAAAGTTTCCAAAAATAATAAATGAAATATTAAATTATGCTGATTTGGAAAATAAAAAATTGACATCTTGTGAACAGCAGGTATTATCATATTTAAAATATGAGATCGAAGAATTCCTGAAAATTTTAGAAATTATCAAACGATGCAAAACTTATAAAAAAGATTCTAATTCTATAGAAATTAGAAATGAAATCATCGAGACAGAGAAATATTTTAACAGCAAGCCAAAATTAGGCTCATTACAGAACTATCAAGAAATAAATACTGGACAAATCCTGGAAAACTTTAGAAGCTATGCTGGAGAAAATGAGCTACTTTTTCTTACATTACTCAATAAATTCACAAAAATATTAAAAGTCTTTTTGGCAAAAGAAGCTAATTATATTTCTGAAATAAATCAAATATGCTTAAGATACTTAAATCTTTACCATAGCAGGACCCATTGGAGAAAAGCTGAAAATTTCTCAGCTAAAATAGGCAGTGTTACTGCTGCAATAGGCACTATTGGATGCTTTGCGAGTTTCGCCGTGACTTCAATACATCCGGTTGTTGGATGGAGTATCTTTAGTATTTGCAGTCTAGCATTTATATTTAACCTTATAAATGCAATTAATAAAATATAATTCTCACATGAGATTATGAAAGTATAAGCTAAAAATAATGAGAAAAAAAGAGGTTTAATATTAATAAATTAAAAACTATAGAAAAAATATCTTGACAGAAATAAAGTTTATATGATATATTTAAATAGTTAAATTTTGATTTTATTAGGAGGAAAGCAAATGTCGACTTATATGCAAAAGCCACTTGAAGTTGAACGTAAATGGTATATAATAGACGCGAGCGAAAAGCCACTTGGGCGTATCGCCGTCCAAATAGCAAATTTACTTCGCGGTAAACATAAACCTACATTTACGCCACATGTAGACTGTGGTGACAATGTTATTGTTATTAATTGTGCTAAGGCAATCCTTACGGGGAAAAAATTAGAAAACAAAAAACGTTACCATCACACTGGATATATTGGTCATATCAAAACAATTGAATATAAACACCTTATGGCTCAGAAGCCTGAAAAAGCTATGGAATATGCCGTAAAAGGAATGATTCCAAACACAAGCTTAGGGAGAAAACAGTTCCTCAGAATGCACTTATATGCGAACTCTGAGCACAATAACCAAGCTCAAAAACCACAGCCTTGGGGTCAGAATAAGGAGGATATAAATAATGTATAATAAAACGCCTTGTTTTTATGGTACGGGAAGAAGAAAAAGCTCGGTTGCTCGGGTTAGATTATACGAAGGTTCAGGGAATATCACTATCAATGACCGGAGTATCGATGATTACTTCGGGTTGGAAACTTTAAAATTAATTGTAAACCAGCCTTTAGTGACAACTGAAACTTCTGGAAAATTTGACATTGTCTGCCGAGTAAATGGAGGAGGCGTTACTGGCCAAGCTGGTGCGATACGGCATGGTATTTCCAGAGCGTTACTTGAATATGATTCTGACAATTTAAGGCAAAAGCTTAAAAAAGCTGGATTTTTGACGCGCGACCCAAGAATGAAAGAGCGTAAAAAGTATGGCCTTAAAGCCGCCAGAAGAGCTCCTCAATTCTCTAAGAGATAAAATATGGATAACCATCTCCCATCTGCAAGGTGGGAGATTTATATATAAATTAAGAGCCCATATAGAGCTCTTAATTTTTTAGATTCAGCTTATTAAATAAATTTAAACAGCTTCAATATTCCATTGGGCTAATTTATGATTTCTGAGCGCCACTCGCCCTTTCTTCAGCAGATTGCAAATTCATCTTTTTCAATTTACGAAGCAGCTCATCCCGATTATTCTTTAGTACGAAACAGCGGAAAAAAGCTCCATCGTAGTCATACTTTTCATTACTACCAGCAGCTTTTTCAGCACCTTTCACAGTGTCAAATTTATCCCCAAAATAGCTTTGTAACGCGTAAATCAAGTCAAATTTGCCCAAAGAATTCATTCTACTTTTCAGCGTCACACCTCTCACCTTATTAGAACAAATCAGTAGTTCCAAACTACTTTTTGGTCCATCTATTATTTTGTAATATACGGTTGCACCAAACAACCGGTGGAGTTCAGAGCCCAGCTTCACAGCGGTTGTTTGTTTCGCAGCCCGAACTGGTCCAGGTTTCTGGTCAGCACCTGCAGAAGTACTAAAAGAGACCTTTTTAACAACCGGCCCAACTATCGGCCTGCGACGAGCGCTGACAGTAGTCATAGCATCGCCGGCGTCCGGACCACCTGCCGAGCGAACAAGAGCATCCAACTCCGTACGGAAAACACTCTCCACCAGCGCCCCGGCTTCAGCTAGAGCGTCATGATACTTGGCCTTACAAAAGCAATATAGCACTTGCAAGTGACTAGGAGTACGGGAATCATAATTGAAATTAGCACCGACCGGTAGCCAACACGCCTCCCATTCTTTCGAGAACGTTTTATGCAATGCTTCCCTCAACTTGGAAAACGACTCCAAGCGTTTAGCGGGATTCAAAACCAACTGCACGAAAATCTCAGTATCATCGCC
This sequence comes from uncultured Ruminococcus sp., assembly GCA_951800855.1. GTDB lineage: Bacteria > Bacillota > Clostridia > Oscillospirales > Acutalibacteraceae > CASPLG01. The sequence goes on along the minus strand of CATOLC010000048.1, from coordinate 2,290 downwards.
CATATCTGGCGAATACCCATACTGCAACCTCAGCTTATAATCTGAGGCCCCGTGCCTATCTGCGTCAAAACATTTTTTAGCTATACCCTTTACGACGTTAGTAAGTTTGGTAGCATCAATTTTCGCATTAGCTCTACTTCCAGACCGATCACCGGCCGAGCCGGCACTCAACATATTAGAATTCCCAGCAATCAGAGCTTTTAACTTCTGGTTGAAAACCCTAGTTACTATCGCCTTCGCGTTATGCACAGCCGGGTAGTTCCGGGCATCAAATGCCAGTACGGGGAATATAGAATTGGGAAAAGGAGTATACTTGCTGTCGCCCACACTAGGATCCAGTGCCTCCCAACACTCCATCCAAGCATTATGGAACTCCGCATCCACTTCATGCAGAAACTCCCTATCCTCCCGCGACACGTATCGATTAAATTCAAAAGTCAACTGCATGGGAATCTCCCCCCCCGACGGCAAACCATATGCCGGCTCTCTACAGTTCAAAACCAAATCAAAATTCGCCGCATCCTGTTTATACTTGTTAAAACATTTTTCCGCTATACCCTGTACGAGTTCAGTAAGCTTGGGAACATTGACCGACTCAAGCCCAACGTCGCTCTTCGGGGAACCAGACCGCCTCTTGCCACCGGCAGTAGCTGAAGCAGAGTTCGTTGAAACAGAAGCGGGTGAGACGCCATTAACTCCACCACCCATGGCTTTAATTTTTTCATTGACCTTCGTCGTAATATTTTGAAACGCCGGAGTCAGGCGGTCCGGCTCGAATGACGTCAGCCGGTGAGCAGACCGAAAGAACTCACCCGGAGCCCTACCCCGAATTCTCAAACTAGAATCCGTTCCAAAATAGGTATACAACTTGGAAAGGAGGCTCTCGCCAAACATACTCTGTATTTCGTTCCCCGTTTTCCCCTCCAAAGTTTTGAATATGAAAGCAGCCCGGACAACATTTCCAGATTTTTGGGCCACATAAGACATCGGTCCCAAACCCTCCTTCACGCTAACGGCAGCAATTGCATCAATCAATTCTGCTGAATGGATCCTCGGCGGATTCTCTGCGCCACCAGAGTTCGAGGAGACAGAAGCAGGTGCGACAGGCGGCGGAACGGGCGACTTGGCCTGATTCGAAGCCACAATCTCCGTAGCACCCAGCTCTTCGCGCACAAATTTATTAACAGCTTTGGCATCCCCGGCGTCAAAGCAGTATCTCAGAATCGTACCCGATGGGGTTTCCGGAAGCTTGTGACCACCCGCCGATGCTGCATTTGCAACCTTCGCCAAACCATCAGTTATTTGTTTTCGTGTTTCGACAAGTCCCAGTTTTTTGCACAAATCAAAAGGGGAGATGGCATCTCTAATATTTGAAAATAAAATATCCAAAATGCAAAATTCTGTATTGGACCTATTTATACTGAATTGGAGCTTGCCCACCTGCGCTAAGCGGTCTTTCAAAGATAGCCCAGCTGGACTACTTTTTATGCCCGAAGCACCCGCAGAAGCTGACTGGCCAGCCTTGAAAGCTGCATAGGCAACCGGGTTCTTCTTTTTCCTTCTCAATTCTTCCAAATTCTGTTGTATTGTTTGTATTTCTTTCATATCAACTTGAGCACTATCAAAAGCGTCCAAAATCTTTTTTGCGTTCTCCTCAACTGCCTGCAACACGGGTATTTCTGTATTATAAACCTTCCCGTCCGGGTTTTCAATACTAAACTGGTATACCGCCTGCTTCCCACTGGGAACCTGACCAGCCACAGTAATCGAGTTAGAAATCCCCAAAGCGTTTTCGTCTCCATCGTACTCCATAAGACACAGCTGCACATCTCCATCAATAGTGTCCCAGTCGTCATAAACTTTACAAGCATATACACCATTTGTGGTCGGTCCTTTATTAGCGTTTTCAAAATAAAATGTAATTATTTTACCCTCACTAGTATCATTAATTGCATATTTTAGTTCTCCCCAATTATATACTGTACTAACTTTTTTGAATATCTTTCCTATCTCTTGAATTTCCATATTTATCCCTCCTAAAGTAAATTCTATTTATATACAAATGTATATAATTTTATTATACCCCCCCTGCTGTATTTGTCAATAAAATTATTTTATATTCGCGGATAAATTTGTTATTATTGTTATAATAATTGCATTTAAATAAAATATTTTTTAAAATTAATAGAGTTCTTTTGTGCAAATGCTTCATACAAAAGAATCCCATAGAACTAATTAATTTTTAGTTTAATAACTTTAAAAATATTATTCTTTTTTGTCCATTATAAAC
>CATOLC010000047.1 GCA_951800855.1 uncultured Ruminococcus sp. | reverse complement strand
CTTCAGTACCTATATCTGTTAATATGGCTTTTAGCTGAGGATACGGCATAGAAAACCTTTGAGTTAAATATCTGAGAGATGCTCCAAGCTCACCGTCAGGACCTCCATACTGGGTTATTATCATTTTTGCAAGTGCAGGATTTGTATTTTTTATCTTTACCGGATATTGTAATTTCTTTTCATACATCCACATATCAAGCACCTCCTTCTTCTTCGTTGTCCCATGGCCACGGATTAGATACCCATTCCCAATTATTTTCTTCAGTGTTTCTTGGAGTAAGCGGACCAAATTTTTCTTCAAACATTTTTCTTAATTCAGCACTTTTTTGCTCATATTCATTCAATTTATCGTTTATATCAACTGCATCAGGATGAGTATCTAAATATAAATGGAGTTCAACTATTGCAAAATCTAATGTGGCAATACGCCTGAGAAGCCTTTCTCTTTCTGTCATACTTCTCGCCCTCCTATGCACCCTTCAAAAGGCTTATCTAAACAAGGAAACATTGTTCCTACACATATTCCCTGCTCCGGGCTATATATCTTTCCTGCATTCTGGTACGGAATATATGCCATTGCTTCGGTAATATCCTCTGGAAGCGGTGATATTCCATATTCACGTTCTTTTTCCAAAAAAATCACGTTATTCATAATCAAACTATCCCTCCAGACTTATAATATTTTATTTCTATTTTATAGTTTTATTTGACTTTTAAATTAAATTATTGGACTACATTTATAGGGTATTCCAATACGCTAAACTCTGTTACTTATTCAAATAAAATACTGAAAATCACCAAAAAATTTTAATTAATATTCTTTTTTATTAACTTGCTTGGAGATTGATTTTTTGACTTACGATAAAGACATAATCCACTGATATAAAAACTTTTTCTTTATGAATTATCTCTAAATGCTTCGAACGGGTAGCCGGCCGAAATAGTGGTTTCCTTTTAAGAAACTTACAAAAAAATGGCTTAAAAGAAATATATAATAATAAAGCCACCAGTCTCACTGGTGGTTCTGGTTATTTACTGTTTTATTGGTCGTCCTCGTTGAATTTATAGTAACCTTACTAAGGAATCAAAATATACTGCATATAAAAGATTAAAGGTCTATTTTCTGCAAAACAAAAAATTCAAAATTTCCCTTGGAAAAAATTAAAAAATCTAGTTCTTTCAGGTTCAATTTTTTAATAAATATCAATTTAATTTAGCATCCAACTTTTTAAAAGGATTTTCCTTTAGTGCTTCTCTAAACATTTTTTCAGGATTAAACGCAGACACGGTTCCTACTCCCTGACTTTTAATTTTAATAAGTTTCCCTTCTATTTTTTTCTGATTTAACCATTTTGGCACATCGCCCCCCTCAGGCGAATCTAATAAAGCCTCAGAAAATTTGTTGGATTGTTGATATAGTTTTAGGAAGTCTTCATAGATGGTCTTTTCAGGGTGTTCCCTCATTCTCTTCAAATTATTGTAACCCATCATGAAAACCATCCTTTCATTTAAAATATTTGAGAGATTGTTACGCAACCTCTCAAATCCATTATATATATATATCAAGTATTTTTTATATTTTATGCAATTTTAATAAATGCAGTTGTTTTTAATAGAGCCAATCACATGGTAAAAAGGGATATTAGAGTAAAATAAAAATTTAAACCCCCGCGAACTAGACAGTTATCAGGGATTCAAATATATTCTATCAAAAACATTTAAATGTACACTGGACATCAGTGTCCAAAAAATCTGGCACTTCCGAACATATAAGGGACATCATGCACTGTTAGTCAACCTTTATTGCTTTACCATCGGGACCTGCATAGTATACTCTTGTGGTGACTCTAAGTCCATTTATGGATCTTGCACCCGGAACTCGATCATAAACTGTAACTTGATCTGCAGCCCCTGCCTTTTTCAATCTATCCGCAAAGCGTTGCACCATACCCCACTTTATGGGAATACCTATCGACGATATAGCAGTTTTTTGTTGATAATCTAATTTTACATAGTTCTCATTCTTTTTAACCTTTCTGTCTTCTGTAACACAAGCCTCTAAGTAAAATTCTTTAATATCCATAAAAATCATCATTTTGTTTAAAATATTTGAGGTATTATTACTCAATCTCTCAAATATATTATATGTATATTGTGCATTAATGTCAAATAATTTATGTAACATTACTAAATTTGGTCGTTTTTGCTTTTAGTAAGAAAACTAGATTGTAAGACAGTTTTGAGTTTTATTAATCACTCTGTTTACTTTCCAATTAATAATTTTAAAATCGTCTTCCTTTAAGTAGTTCCCTGAAAGAATCTCTCGAGCGACCTTTTTAGAGACTTCTAAAAGTTTTATGTCTTTTAAGGTTTTTGCTAACTTTATTTCCTCCATTCCGTGTTGTTTATTCCCAAATATTTCCCCCGGGCCCCGTATTTTTAAATCTTCCTCAGCAAGAAGAAACCCGTCATTCGTACTACATAGTGCTTTCATGCGTCTTTGGGTGTCTTTTGTGTTTAAAGAAGAAATTAATATACAATATGAAGCTTTTTCGCCTCGTCCCACCCGTCCCCTTAACTGATGAAGCTGTGAAATCCCGAACCTTTCAGCGTTTTCTATTATAATTACCGAAGCATTGGGAACGTCTACACCAACTTCTATAACAGTAGTTGAAACTAAAATCTGAATTTTTCCTGAACTGAAATCCTGCATGATTTTTTCCTTATCACTCCTGCTTAGTTTACCATGCAAAATTTCAGCATTATATTCTGCAAACACTTTTTTTAGAATTTTATTTTTATATTCATCTACAGAAATCATATCACTGTCAGAGTTTTCTATCAAAGGGCACACTATATATCCTTGCCCACCGTTTTTTATAATTTTCTTAAAAAAATTGAACGCTCTCTCTTTTTTTGCAGGAGAAACACAAAAAGTTTGGACTTCTTTCCTTCCTGGAGGGAGCTCGTCCAATATAGAAATATCTAAGTCTCCGTGAACCATCATGGAAAGTGTTCTTGGTATTGGCGTGGCTGACATTATTAAAACATGTGGATTTTGTCCTTTTTCAGCAAGTCTCATCCTTTGTTTCACACCAAAACGGTGCTGTTCATCTGTAACAACAAGCCCTAATTTCGCAAATTCTAAGTTTTCCCCCATTAATGCATGTGTTCCTATCACCAAATTAATTTCTTTATTTTTTATTTTATTTTCTAAATTTTTTCTTTCTTTTAATCTCAATTTACCAGACAAAAGGGCTATATTTATATTCGTTCCTTGGAAAATTTTATTTAATGTATTATAATGCTGAACAGATAAAATTTCAGTTGGAACCATAATTGCAACCTGATAACCATTTTTTATTACAGCATAGGTGGCCGCTGCAGCAACAACCGTTTTCCCAGACCCCACATCCCCTTGAATAAGCCTGCTCATTGATAAACTATTCTTATCCATCATGTCTTCCATGCATTCATTTATTACTCTAGTCTGTGCTTTTGTTAGCATAAATGGAAGTAAAAAGAGGAATTCATCACAAAAACTGTTGGAAATTTTAATATCGGTCTTTCTTTTTACATAATTTTTAATTTTAGATACTGCTATTTGCCATACCAAAACTTCCTCAAAAATCAACCGTTTTTTCGCAGTTTCGGCATCTTTAAGGTTTTTGGGGAAATGGATATTCTTTATAGCAAAATCTAAACTACATAAATCGTATTTTTTCAATATAAAATCCGGAAGTGTTTCTTCCAAAGGCCTTTTTATGGTTTTTAAAGCTTGATTTATCAGATTTTTAATTCTTTCTGAGTGTATAAACTTGGTTTGAGCGTAAATTGGTCTTATTTCAGTATTTTGATATATTTTAGGAGAAATAATCTCATATCGATTTGCTTTTTTTGTGACATTTCCCCTAATTAAAGTTTTTTCATTTTTAACTAAGTTTAAAGCAACATAATAATTATTAAAAAATATTATATCTAAACTATCTGTACCATCCGAGCCTTGAATTTTAAAAAGCCTTTTTCCATTAGCCAAACGAACCTTACTTATTGTAGAACTCGCTTGTATCCACATACAGCCAGGATTTCCACTTTCGTATATTTCTTTTATACTTCCAAGAGCTGTCCAATCTTCATAAGCTCTGGGATAAAAATGAATTAAATCTTCTATATTATATATACCGATTTTATTTAATTTTTCTGCTGTTTTTTCGCCCAAACCCCTTAATATTTTTATATCAAGCTCTTTGGCAGAATCCAAAAAAACCACTCCGATTAATTTATTCTACCGAAACTGTGAAATAGTAAATTGATTGACCTCCATTTATGAGATTTATGTCAATTTCCGGTTTTAGCTTGTTTCTTAAATTTGTAAACAATACATTTGCTTCTAGCTCTTTTGTCTTTTCACCGTAAATTATCGTAATAAATTCAGTTTTATCCGTGGTCATGCTTTCTACTAACCTCTCACATACTGTGACAGGGTCTTTGTCTATAAAAACCAATTTCCCATTATCTAGCCCAAGGATATCGCCCTCTTTTATTTTAAATCCTCCAAACTCAGAGTCTCTCGATGCAAAAGTGACTTGACCCGTACTGACATTTTTCATAGACTCCGTCATAATTACTGAATTTTCTTGAGTTGTTCTTTCAGAATCATAAGAAAGCATAGCTGAAACCCCTTGGGGAACTGTTTTACTAGGTATAACGATAACTTCCCTGTCCTTAACAAGTTCAACCGTTTGATTTGCTGCCATAATTATATTTTTATTGTTTGGAAGCACAAAAACTGTTTTTGAAGGGGTCGCCATAATTGCCTCCAGAATTTCATCTGTGCTGGGGTTCATGGTCTGCCCTCCACTTATTACATTATCGCAGCCCAAATCTCTAAACAAAGTATGAACTCCGCTTCCGGAGGCCACTGCAACAAACCCTACATCTTCAATAGGTTCTGCTTCCTCTAAAAATTCCTGTACTTTTAGTGCTTTTTCCTTTTCTGCTTCAACCGTCTTTCTGTGTTGTTCCTTCATATTTTCTATTTTTACGCTCAGAAGTTCTCCATATTTTAAGCCTTCCTGAAGAGCCGTACCAGGGTTTTCTGTATGAACATGTACCTTTATAATCTCTTCATCATCCACTACCACAACACAATCACCGATATTTTCAAGCTTATGCCTAAGTTTTTGAATGTCTAGATTTAAATTAACTTTTTTCCCTGCAATAAATTCTGTACAGTATGTGAATCTTATATCGTCATCAAAGGCCGCTGCAGCATTTCTAAAAGTATTATCTGTCTCTATATTTAATGGAAGATTCTCTTTTTCCATAATTATTCCATCTTTAAACACTGACAGCATCCCCTCAAATATAAGGCAAAGTCCTTTTCCTCCAGCATCCACAACTCCCGCTTTTTTAAGTACTGGTAAAAGCTCTGGCGTTGTCTTGAGTGCTTCTCTTGCTCCACGGCATACCTCAGACCAAACATGTGAAACTGAGTTATTAAAATGTGCAGCAATTTTTCCCCTCTCATAAGCAACTCGTGCTACCGTAAGCATAGTTCCTTCTGTTGGTTTCATTACAGATTTATAAGCAGCATCCACACCCAGACCCAATGCTGAAATCAAGTCCGAACCGCCTGCATCATTAAGATTTTCAAGACCTTTTGCAATACCTTTAAATAAAATAGATAATATTACCCCAGAGTTGCCACGGGCACCTCTCAAAAGAGCTGAAGATATAGCCTTGGAAACCTCGCATATTTTATCATTCTCTGAATTTCGCATCGATTCTGCCGCCGCTAAAATCGTCATTGACATATTTGTTCCAGTGTCTCCATCGGGTACAGGAAATATGTTAAGCTCATCGATATGAGCCTTATTTTTGGCGATATTATTCGCTCCCGAAATTATAGCATTCCTAAGGCACGCTCCATTAATCAATAAAAGCACTCTCCCTACAAACTAAAATCCACTTAATTTTATTCTAAAATCAAATTTTATACTAAAATTTTATAAATGTCAAATAAAAATAATGCGGAAAAGTTATTTATTAAAATATATAATCCAAAAAATCCACAAAGATTTCAATTGTAGACTTTAAATTAAAAAATAAATATGCAACACATTAAAAATATAAATGCCTCATATATAAAAGTTAAATCTGTTTAAAAAATTAAAATACTCAAAATCTATAAATTATATATGTCATTTTTTCTATGTCCTAGGTTTATTGAGGTGATACATTAAAGTGAGGATAAAAAATGGCTTCGTAGATAAGTATGAAGCCCGATATTTTTAAATTATAATAAATTGGGGGGAGAACAAGCCCAAATCAAAATATCATCTTTGCCAAAGGTTATTAGTGGCATAATTGTCAGAATCATCACTGCTTATACCGCCACCATCGTCTACATTTTGTACGCGGTATTTCATGTCATTCGTCTTAGTATCTAGTGGATATTGATTCATTTGGTCATAATTGCCTTGGTTGTCCGGCTGATTGTTCTGGTACTGAATATTCTGTGAATTATTCCCGGCTTGCGAATTTGGTTCTTGTGAAGCAAAAAAATTACGCTTAAATGTCAGGTCATTCAACTGAGTATTTTGTGGAATTTGTGAAGATTGATTCGTTTGTTCATTATTCCCTTTGTATGCTGTAGGATTTTGACCCAATTGCCCATAAC
>CATOLC010000046.1 GCA_951800855.1 uncultured Ruminococcus sp. | reverse complement strand
AAAGCTTTCTTTCTCTCTTCAAGTGTTCTCCATTTTTTCATTCTCTTTCTCTCCTCTGTTTTTTATTTTATCACAGAAGGGGTGCGATTTTTTCAATCCTTTGTCCGTTTTTTCGGGGGCAGTTCCAAATACGCAGAGAGCAGTAGGTGAATTGGGTGCATTTATTTGGGCTGTGATGCCTAGGGTCTTGAGAACGATAAATAATATTAATATGAACGATGAATTTATTGAATTATCTCGGAAATTATATGGTCATCAGCCTGTTTTCTATAAAGGTATATTAAATTCAACACATTAAAATTGTAATTAGACAAGATGATAATAAAATTCAACTTATAAATCCAAGATATTGGGAAGTACTATTTAAATATTTATAATAATGATTAATTTAAAGTAATTAAATCATATTTTTTATATAAATTCCAAAGAGAAATTTCTGGTTTTCCTCTTTGGAATGTTTTTTTATTGATTATTATATAAACTAAAAATATTTTAAGGTATTTACATGCTGTGCATATTAATGTAAAATATTTAGTATTATAATGAAACTAAAGCTTAGGAGGGTATTTTTTGAGTTTAAAATATCATAGGGTACTGCTTAAAATAAGCGGAGAAGCATTGTCTGGGGACAAAGAGTTCGGAATAGATTTTGATACAGTTTTAACAATAGGAAATACAGTAAAAAAGTGTGTAGATGAAGGTGCACAAATTGGAATTGTAGTAGGAGGTGGGAACTTTTGGAGAGGAAGAGACAGCAGAAAAATGGATAGAAATCGGGCTGATCATATGGGAATGATGGCTACAGTCATAAATTCACTTGGACTTGCCGATGTTCTTGAGAAACTTGGAATTAGTGTACGGGTTCAGACTTCTATTGAAATGTACCAGATTGCCGAACCTTACATAATAAGCAAAGCTATAAGACATTTAGAAAAAAAGCGTATAGTTATATTTGGATGTGGAACAGGAAGCCCATTTTTTTCCACAGATACAGCAGCGTCTTTAAGGGCAGCTGAAATTGGTGCTGAAATCATATTAAAGGCAACAAATACAGACGGTGTTTATGACAGAGATCCCAAAACAAATCCCGATGCAAAAAGATATGATTCATTAAGTTTTGACGAAATGCTTAGCAAGAATTTAAAAGTTATGGATAGTACAGCAGCATCTATGTGCAGAGATAATAATGTTCCTTTGCTTGTTTTTAGCTTGAAGACACCTGATAATATATATAAGGCTATGTGTGGAGAAAGTATCGGTACTGTTGTAAAATAATAATTTTATTAAATAGGAGAATTTTTATGGAAAGTATATTTTTAGATGTTAAAAACCGTATGAAAAAAACTATCGATGTGCTAGCTGAGGAATACACGAAAATACGTGCAGGAAGAGCTAATCCTTCGATACTCGACAAGGTTAGTGTAGATTATTACGGAGCACCCTCTCCGATAAATCAGGTGGCATCAGTGTCAGTTGCTGAGGCCAGAGTTCTTGTAATACAGCCTTGGGATATATCTTTGCTCGGACCTATTGAAAAAGCAATTCAAAAATCCGATATAGGAATAAATCCCCAAAATGACGGTAAAGTAATAAGACTAGTTTTCCCTCAGCTAACTGAAGAAAAAAGAGAAGAAATAGTAAAAGATGTAAAAAAGATAGGGGAAAACTCAAAAGTAGCTATAAGGTCAATAAGAAGAGATGCAATTGATAAGCTAAGCAAAATGAAAAAAAACTCTGAAATAACTGAAGATGAGTTAAAATCAGGAGAAAAAAACATTCAAAATTTCACAGATAAATTTACAAGCGAAATAGAAAGTCTCTGTGAAAATAAAGTATCTGAAATTCGCACAGTGTAATAAATGTTTTGCAGTAAAATGATGAATCGAGGAATTAAATTTTATTAATGGGAGTATTATTTAATAAAAGAGAATCAGAACCTCAGGTTAGTTTACCTATACATATGGGAATCATAATGGACGGTAACGGTCGTTGGGCAAAAAGAAAAGGATTGCCCCGTACATTTGGGCATAAATCAGGAGCAAAAAACTTTCGGTCCATTGTAAAGTATTGCAGCCAGATAGGAATAAAACACTTAACAGTATATGCATTCTCCACGGAAAATTGGACCAGACCCAATGAGGAAGTTATTGCTCTTATGAATTTATTTGAGCAATATTTGATAGAAGCTCTTTCTGATTTCCAAAATGAAAATATAAAAGTTAAGTTTTTAGGAGAAATGGAAAAATTTTCCTCAAAAATTCAAAATCTAATTAAAGAAGTGGAAAAAAGTTCACAAAATCTAACTGGTATGGTATTAAATATAGCTATGAATTATGGGGGAAAAAGAGAGATTGTTAATGCTGTAAAAATACTGGCCGAAAAAGTAATAAAAAATGATATCCAAGTATCAGAGATTACAGAGAGTTCTTTTTCAGATTGTCTTTATACTGCAGGTCAGCCCGATGTCGACCTTGTAATTCGCACCGGAGGAGAATGCAGAACTTCTAATTTCCTTATTTGGCAAGCAGCATATGCAGAATATATTTTTACTGATATTTTATGGCCAGATTTTAAATTTAAGGATTTAGATAATATTTTAACTCTTTATGCAAAACGCAAAAGGCGCTTTGGGGGTGTATAAAAAATGTCGCTGAGAATAATTTCCGGAGTTACCGGTGCAGTTTTTGCTGCTACTGTACTTTTGCTTAATAAAGAATTTTTGTTTTTAATAAATTTTTTAGTTGCTTTAATTGCACTGGTTTCTATGGTTGAAATATTTAATGCACTGGGAATGGCAAAACTTAACTATATAACTGTTTCCACAGTAATTTTTGTTACTATTCTTCCTATAACGGGATATGGAATTATTTGGGAAACTTTTTTATATTTTTACACAATACTTATATTGGGAATTGCTATATTTAATTCGCAATTTAAAATGCAAAATATAGCACTTGTATATATGTTAGCTGTTATTATCACGGTTTCACTTAATAAAATCATAGAGATTAGATTTTTAGACGAAAAGTTAGGGGGGTTCTATGCTTTACTAGCCTTAGGCACTGCATGGACTTCAGATACAGGAGCATATTTTTGTGGAAAATTTTGGGGCCAAAAAAAGTTATGTCCTGAAATAAGCCCTAAAAAGACTATTGAAGGTGTGATAGGTGGCGTATTTGTTTGTGCATTATCTTTAATTTTAATGGGTTTTATATTTAATGATTTAGTATTTTACAATAAGTACAATATAAATTATATTTTACTGGTCTTTATGGGAATCACCGGTTCGTTGATTTCAGCTTTGGGTGATTTGTGCTTTTCGGCAATAAAAAGGTCATGCCATATAAAAGATTTTGGTAATGTTATTCCCGGACACGGCGGAATTTTAGATAGATTCGATAGTGCAATCTTTGTTGTTCCATATGTTTATCTATTTCTTAAGATGTTCCCTATCATATAGCGGGTAAGGAGTGTATCATAGTTTTGACTAAAAAAATATCAATATTAGGTTCTACTGGGTCAATCGGTAAACAGGCATTAGATGTAATAAAAAATTTAGACATTGAAGTTTTGGCACTTAGTGCAAAAAGCAATATTGAGCTGCTGGAAAATCAAATACGACAATACAAACCTAAATATGCTGTAGTTTTTGATGAGTATTTTGCTAATAAATTAAGTAAAAATATAAAAGATGCACAAACAAAAGTGCTAAGCGGGATGGATGGACTGTGTCAGATTGCTTGCCTTAACGACTGCGATATTGTTCTTAATTCATTAACTGGAATGATAGGACTAAAGCCAACTTTAGAAGCTATTGAAGCAGGTAATAATATTGCAATTGCAAATAAAGAGACCTTAGTTGTGGGCGGGGAACTTGTAACTAATGCTGCGAATAATAAAAATGTAAAAATTATACCGGTTGACAGTGAGCATTCTGCAATATTTCAATGTTTGCAGGGATGCAAAGAGCAAAAAACCATAAGCAATCTAATTTTAACAGCTTCGGGGGGACCTTTTTGGGATAAAACGGAGAATGACTTAGAAAACGTAACATTAGAGCAAGCATTAAAGCACCCTAATTGGAGCATGGGGCCTAAAAACACAATAGACTCTGCAACATTGATGAATAAGGGTCTTGAAATAATAGAAGCAATACGCTTGTTTAACATTTCAGAAGACAAAATAAAAGTTTTAATTCACCGGGAAAGTATAGTTCATTCTATGGTAGAATACTGCGACGGCTCTGTTATTGCACAAATGAGCGTCCCTGATATGCGTGTCCCCATTCAGTATGCTTTTACGTATCCAGAAAGAAAAGAATGTCCTGTGAGTAGTCTGGATTTAACAAAAGTTCCGCTTACTTTTTTTGAGCCTAAATCCTATTTATCAAAATGTATAGATTTATGTCGTAGTGCTGTGAAAATTGGAGGAGCTGCTCCTGTGATTTTGAATGCAGCAAATGAAGAAGCTGTCCGTATGTTTTTAGATAAAAAAATAAAATTTTTGGATATTCAGAAGATAGTAGAGATATCACTTAAAAATATTCCTATATTTAAAAATTTGAGTTTTGATGATATAATTGATTGTGATTTAAAAACCCGAGAATATATTAAACGATTGGATGTGTAATTGTATGCAGATATTTATAATTTTATTTGCTGTTTTTCTTTTTAATCTAGTTATATTTATACATGAATTTGGACATTTTTTTACAGCAAAGCTTTCCGGAGTAAAAGTAAATGAATTTGCAATAGGAATGGGCCCTAAAATATTTAAAATACAAAAAGGGGAGACCCTTTACTCGATACGTTTATTCCCAATAGGCGGATTTTGTGCTATGGAAGGTGAAGATGAAGAACTCGAAAGTGAGAGCTCTTTTAATAAAAAAGAACCATGGAAAAGGATTATAATTATTGCTGCGGGAGCAATAATGAATATAATTCTAGGAATTATCATGATGTTTATTCTTTTGTGCCAAGAGCCCAAAATTGCATCTACTCGTATTGCCAAGTTTTCAGAAGATGCAGTGCCAAGTCAATACGGATTAGAAGTCAACGACGAAATCGTTGCAGTCAATGGCTATAGAACATATTCCTATAATGATTTGATATTTAGTCTTTCTTCCGACGGAAAAGAATCTTTTGATATAGATGTTAACAGAAATGGCAATATTATAAGCCTAAATGACGTAAAATTCAATATGGTCGAAGACAGTGCAGGGAAAAGACATATACAAATAGATTTTTACGTAGCCCCAATTGAACGGAATTTAAATAATATTTTAAAATATACATTTATTGACACTGTTTCAACGGTAAGAATCGTATGGAGCAGTTTAGTAGGGCTTATTTCAGGGAGATTCAAACTAACCAATATGTCTGGTCCGGTTGGGATTGCATCTGCAATCGGCAGTGCAACAAGTGAAGGGCTTAAAATCGGAATATTATCTGCTATTAATAACATACTGTCAATTATGGCTATGATAACTATAAACCTAGGGATATTTAATTTATTACCTCTTCCGGCTCTGGACGGTGGCAGACTTGTATTTTTAATTGCAGAAATGATTTTCGGCAAATCTTTAAGTGCAAAGCACGAAGGCTGGATACACGCTGCAGGGTTGTTTTTATTTTTAGCACTGATGGTTTTTATAACTTACAGTGATATAATTAAGCTTATTAAGGGAGAATAAAGGAGAATAAATATATCTTGGAAAGAAGAAAATCTAAAAAAATTAAAGTCGGAAAAATTTTCATCGGAGGAGAAAGCCCGATATCTGTACAGTCTATGCTAAATGCCAATTCAAGTGATTTAAAGGAAAACATCAGACAGGGGAAAGAGCTTGAAAGTGCGGGGTGCGAGATAATAAGAGTCTCTGTGCCTGATTTAAAGTCCGTTAATATTATATATGCACTCAAGGAAAATCTTCATGTCCCAATTGTTGCTGACATACATTTTAATCATAAATTAGCAATAGAGGCTGCAGAGGCGGAAGCTAATAAAATCAGAATAAATCCCGGTAATATAGGAAACCGTGAAAATATAAAGGCTGTTGCTGAGATATGCAATAAAAAAAATATTCCTATACGGATTGGGGTTAATTCGGGTTCTGTAGAAAAAAAATTTCTTTCTGAATACGGTGGAGCGACTCCAAAAGCCTTATGTGAAAGTGCTCTTTATAATGCTTCTCTATTGGAAGAATTTGAGTTTAATAATATAGTGATTTCGGCTAAATCCTCTAGTGTTGAGGATACGGTATCTGCTTACAGAATGCTTGCTAAATCTTGCAATTATCCTTTGCACCTCGGTATAACTGAAACCGGAGCACAGGAAATGGGAATATTAAAATCAGCAGCTGGTATTGGAGCTCTGTTACTAGACGGAATAGGGGATACCATAAGAATTTCCTTAACTGCATCACCTATAAATGAGGTAAAAGCTGGAATAAATCTTCTTAAGGCTTTAAGGCTCAAAAATGGAATTGATATTATATCTTGTCCTACATGTGGAAGGACGAAAATTAACGTTGAAAAATTGACAAACGAAGTAGAAAAAAGACTTCATGGGTGCGATAAAAATTTGAAAGTTGCAATAATGGGATGTGTTGTAAATGGTCCGGGAGAAGCCTCCCATGCAGATATTGGAATATGTGGAGGAAATGGAGTAGGCGTTTTATTTAAAAAGGGTGAAAAGATACGGAGTATCCCTGAAG
>CATOLC010000045.1 GCA_951800855.1 uncultured Ruminococcus sp. | reverse complement strand
CTTTATCTCTTTTGTTTTCCACACTATCTTCCATCCATCTTCTTTTAGCTCTGCCGGAGTGACCAAATGCGATAAGTTAAATAAAATAAGAAAGAATGCAGATTTTAAAGGAGAGAGAAGGAATTTTTTAGAAAAAAATTGTTTGTATACTAAAAAAGTTTACAACGAAATTCCGGAAGATTAATAAGAAGACCAATCATAATTTTGTGCATACAAAGAGATTTGGGGAAACATACAGTTTTGCGAACTAGATGTTTTAAGCGGGGGCGGAACGTAAAATATATGTACGGCGCAGTGGCTAGAATATTGTTACGGAGATTAATTACTAGGGGCAATATTTATATACTGGACGCCCCCTGGATATACTGGGGTGGTATTTTTATTTTTAATTATTTAAAAATAGCTTCAAAAAGAATTAAATATTTTTAATTAAATTTCCCCACCACTAGTTTTAATTTTTAAATCATACTTTATAAAATATTTCAAAATAGAAAATTATTTTTATTTTATACAGAAAAAAAGATATAATGGTTAAATTTTTCTGGACATAACATTATATATATGCTAATTTTAAAACAAAATAGAGTTCTTGCCTAAAGATTTCTAAAGACACATTTCAGGTAAACTTATTTATGTTTATACTAACAAATTCGAAAATTTAGTCTTTTTTATATCTTAACCACTAAATTTTAAGTTAGTATTTTTATAATTTTTATCTGATCTATCTTTCAGTAAGAACTCTCAAATAAGATAACTGTAGAAAGTGGGTTTAATATTTTATGAGCGTCAGATATAAAAATCTCATTTTGGTAATATTTATACTGTTTTTTATGGCAATACCCAACAGCCTAGCAACAGTAGGAAAAACAATGCGAAATTTAGGCAATTTAAGTAGTCAACAACAACAAATTTTAAGAAATTTGCCTCAGGATGATCAAATGGATTTTGAACGTATTCGTAATGATTTCCGCAAATATGAGATAGGCAAAAATTTAGAAGAACACCTTTTTAGTCTTAGGTGTTTTATTGAAAAAAGAATTGAAAACAGGCATTTAAGAGCAATCTTAGTTGGATATATTCCTTCATGTGATGGTGTTTTTTTAATCAATTCAAGACACTTAACAGCTACATTTAGTATCTGCAAATCGACACTTGCAAATGGATTTGCAAAAATTGGGCTCAACAAAGATACATACTCTATTGATAATTTCAATTGTCCTTATACAAGCCTTATAAAGCCTATGCTAGTTGTACGCCAGTGGGTAGTTAGGGTTCCGAAAAAAGTAGAACTCATGCATAAATTGTTTGACAGACGTGTTTCACCTCAATTTGCCTACGATGCATTAACTGAAAAATTATTCGAGGAAAAGAATAGAATTGATGATTTACAGTCTATTGTTGATTATGAATCAAGCCTCTATTCCGGTCAAAATATTTGGGAAGATTATATGGAAATAAAAGATGATGATGAATCTAATGACTACAAAGAGCTATACGAGCATAAAACCAATATAGACTATATTACTCCATCAGAGCCATCAGTTGAACCATTGCCAATACTTTAGGGTAAATTAGTGTCCATCCTTATAGTGGGTGTTGGTTCGTTCTTTATTTTTTAGAGTGACATTTGCGAGTATATGCAAAATCTAAAAAGACCAAACGAATTCTCTCAAATTGCTGTTCCAAGGCATTTTACACTAAAACAATTTTGGTGTTTTCACCAATTCCTTAACATTATGTCCCCCTCTTATGGCACTTCTTTATTTTTCATCATTAAATATTTTTAATGACATTTTCCGTCAAAACTACCTTTAATTTTTTATTTTTATATGCTACTATTGCTTTGCTATACAAAAGTTTTAGTCTAATCCAGTATAAAATCTAGTATTTAATTAAAAAGGATAGGTGTTTTATATGAACGGAACTAAAATAAGAAAAATTGTAGGTCAACAGATTTTTGACTCCCGGGGAATTCCAACTGTTTTTGCAGAGGTTATTCTTGAATCAGGAATTAAAGCCTCAGCATGCGTTCCATCCGGTGCATCAACTGGAAAATATGAAGCAGTAGAATTAAGGGATAATGATAAAAATTATAACGGAAAAGGCGTTAGTAAAGCTGTAAACAATATAAACACTACAATAAATGAGCTTCTCCATGGTATGGATACATTTGAGCAGGCAAAAATAGATAATACAATGAACAAAGCAGACGGAACTGAAAATAAAAGTAAATTTGGAGCAAATGCTATATTAGCAGTTTCTCTCGCTTGTGCCAAAGCTGCTGCAAAATCATTAAATATAGATTTATATAAATATTTAGGCGGGATAAATTCCAACGTTCTCCCAATTCCTATGATGAATATTTTAAATGGCGGGGCTCACGCCGATAATAACGTAGAAATTCAAGAATTTATGGTGTTTCCATCTGGGGCATCATCTTTTCTGGAAGCAATGCAAATGGGAACGGAGATTTATAGTGAATTAAAAGGTATATTAAAATCCAAAAAACTATCCACAGGTGTAGGAGATGAAGGAGGATTTGCACCTAATTTGGATAAAGATGAGCAGGCACTCGAACTTTTGGTTAATGCTATAGAAAAAGCAGGATATCGAGCAGGAGAAGATGTTTTTATTTGTTTGGATGTTGCAGCCGGTGAATGGAATGACGGGAACGGCAGTTATAAATTCCCTAAAAAAAGTCAAAACATCAGCTCTAAAGAACTTTTTTCATATTATAAAAGTCTCATAAAAAAATATCCTATTGTTTCCATCGAAGACCCATTTTCTGATGATGACTTTGAAAATTTTTCTAAATTTACAGAAGAAATAAATAATAAAATTCAAATAGTTGGCGATGACCTTTTTGTAACAAATGTAAAACGATTAAGAAAAGGGATATCTCTAAAAAGCGGAAATGCAATTTTAATAAAACCAAACCAAATTGGAACTCTTACAGAAACTCTTAGTGCTATTAAACTTGCACAACAAAGTGGCTACAAAACCATTGTTTCTCACAGAAGTGGCGAAACTGAGGATACCTCTATAGCAGATATTGCCGTAGCGACAAATTCCGGTCAAATAAAAACCGGGGCCCCTTGTAGAAGTGAAAGAGTGTGTAAATATAATAGATTACTGCAAATTGAAACTCAGCTCGGTAGTTTTTCTCAGTATGGTTTAAAATAAATAAAATTTAAATTTTTGAACCAAAAAAGAATCTAAAGGTTGAGAATTAAACTCTCTATTTAGATTCTTTTTTAATACTTTATAATATTTTTCTGCTGCATTCTAAGACAGTGGTGTTTTCAACTGCTTTTACTATAAAAATTCATCTGTTAACAAACACTTAAAATGCTCTGAGTATTTTTAATCTGTAGCACTAACAACAACATATGCAGAATCGCTCTTATCGTCATATTTAACGCTATAAGCTTTAATTTCGTAAACTCCTTCTTTGGAAGGTGCAGTATAAAGACCGTTATTATCGATTGTACCAGTATTATTTTCCGCCATGGCCCAGCGGATTTCCTGACTGCTAGAACCCTCAATATTGGCTTGAAAGCGAATTTGTTCAAGAGGTTTAACTCGAGCAGTATTGGGTGTTATTATAACCCGTACATTCTCATCTATGATTAACTCCTCTTCCTCTTTCTTTGTTTCAATAGGTTTAAATGCCCACCAACGTATATCTACAGCCTGAGCAGTTGTTTTTTCCTGCAAACGTACGCCTATCCTGATTGTCCCTTTTTCAGAATTTACTACAGCTGCAGTCTGTACGTTCGGAGCTGAAATAGAAATTTCCTCCTTTGGAAATATTCCTTTATCGCCAAAAACGAGAATCCCTTTGTCGTCCGTAAGATAATTCGCTTTATTATCAATTGCCGTTACAACAGCAATATTTCCATTACCTAGACCATGAACAAACTCATAAGAATAATAGGATTTTCCAACTTTTGGATTGAATCCTAAATTTATCCTTTCAACTCCCGTAACAATATTATCAATCTTAGTCTCCGGAGTTTCAAGAATTTGAGGTTTTGATATCTCCTCATCCAAATCATTGGTTATGTTATTTTGATGAGGAGTATTGTTACCACCCTCAATCTCCTGAAGAAGACGCAAAAGATCATTACTATAAATATATTGCTTAAACGGATGTTTTTCAAAACTTTCTATAAAATACGTAAGTTGGTTTGTAACAATATGAAACTTAGCCAAATATATATTTTTCCCTTTTACATTGTCAACTATTTCATCAAAATGCTTACTGTAAAAATCATTTACAATTATCTGTCTTAGCGGTTCAGTTTTTATTAAAATGGGTATAGTTATGTCTTCCTCTAAGGTGATTTTATCGGCCCCTACCTCTATCTTGAAACTGTCTTTACTTATACTGAGTTGTGCAGAGGCGTCTGTTGAAGCATCACAATAAAGGAAATACTCTCTTTCCAGCTTCTTATATACAGAAATTTCTGTCTCTTGGTAATCTATATTCAACGTTTTTTTACCACTATTTGTCCTGAAAAACTCTCCCGTAATATCAAATGAGTATTTAATAGGAGCTTCTACATTTTCTTTTTCAAAAATCGCTGAAATTTTTATAGGCTTGCCTGGATTAACATATCGGGCTACTTCTAGGGTTAGATAAACTCCATTTTTTGCATATACTGGTATTTTTTGGATTAAAAGGCTGTCTATTTTCAGTTCGGATTCAAGTGGTTCATCAGCAGTTATAAACAATTCATACCCTTCGCTTACCCTATTAAATTCTTCGCTTACTCCGCTTGACTTTCCAGACCCAGCCACCGAAAATGTTGTTTCCTCCAGTTTTTCTTTGTAACCTATACAAAGATAAATTATAGCCTTATCCTTATTTTCCTCAAATCCCTTTATGATATCCAGCCTTTTTACAGTGGCATCAGGAACAACAACTTCCCTTCCCATATAATCAATAGCCATGCCGGTTTCCAGCGAAAATGTCTTGTTATCCACTAAAATAACATTCAGTCCGGAAACTATCCCTGAACCGTTAAGCATCCTGTTCCCGAGTCTTCTTTTGGAATTAAAGTATGTCTGCTCACTTTGAAAGTCCCTTACTGTCATAAGTTTTCCAAAAAAATAGTGATTCCTACTGCATTTATAATACTGCTTATTGTTCATTTTTAACTTTCCCCTTTTATTTTACTTTTTACCTTTTGTATCTGAATCTGTCAGCATAAGAGTAGTAGTATCCTTAATGTTCTCCCCTATAATCAGTTCTTTATTTTGGGCTATATATGAATTCATTCCTATATAACAATGGTAATCTAAATATATTTTATCACTAAGTACCACTAGATTACAGATAGAATCTATAGGAGCAACACTGCTTATAACCTTTAAAAGCTCAACATAATCCTCCGTGTCGTCAATATACTTATCTCCTAAAATCACAGTAAAAACATATCCGTTATCTCCAAATAAATTTTCAACCTGTTTTTTTTGCTTTTGATAGTACTGATTATTCTTTATATCGAACTGTTCTACTATAATGGGCTCTATCCCTGTATATTCTTTTACTATTTTTGATATCGAAGCCTTAGTTCCTTTCATCTTATATATACTAACAGCCTCTTTTATAAGTACCCGCAGCTTTTTTTCTCCCCAAATAGAAGTATTTTTTACAGATAGCCAATCCGCAATCCAGTTCAAAAAATCCTGACTTGTCCTTTCGGCATCAAAATTAATCGGTGTATTATCAATTCTATCTTCCAGATCCACATAAATAGACTGAAAAATTCCAAGGTACCTTGCTAAAAAAGAATCTTCTTTCTCCCCTTCTCTGTAAATTTCAGGAAGATAATCTACAAAAGACACGCGGGGGAACTCTATTTTAACGCTCTTTATTTTCACTCTTTCCTTTTCATAGTTTATAATCTCTAAACAAATCCACAAATATCTGCCCTTAAAATTAAACATAAGAAGGTCATCTAAATTTACATATTTCTCTGCCCCGATATAATCCAGCATATCTATCTTTCTATTTATATCTATATTTTTATTTGTGATATATTCGTTTATATCAATCTCAACTCTTTTCCCCCCCTCACCAGAAGGCATCATAGCTTTAAAATTATCAGAAGCGTATATTCTTATATTAACTATTGCTCCACTCGGGATTTCCATATCTATGCGCAATCTGTGCCAAACTGTTTCGTCTTGTTCACTGTCAAAGGCTCCCGATATATAAATTCCATTCTCTCCATTTTGCGGAGAAAGCAATATATCATTAAAAATATTAAGATTACTTAAAACGCTTTCATATCTCCAGTCGCTCTCTCTGTTTATAACAAAGCTTTTTGCCCCAGATGCCATAACATCACCTCCTTATAAAAATTATATATATGAATCTCTTAAGTAGCTAAAATCAATCTTGTCTACATA
This sequence comes from uncultured Ruminococcus sp., assembly GCA_951800855.1. GTDB lineage: Bacteria > Bacillota > Clostridia > Oscillospirales > Acutalibacteraceae > CASPLG01. The sequence continues at coordinate 312 of CATOLC010000045.1, read as the reverse complement.
ATATATACTATTTGGAGGTACTATTATATCTTCGGATGAAGTTTTTTCTATAAAATCCCCCTTCGGAAGAACGCTCAGCTTCTCTAAATAAGAAACATAGTCCAGCTTATCTATCATTCCAAAAAGGTCACCGTAGTGGAAGGTAGAACCAAATTCCAAGTTAAGGCTGTCCACAAAACTGTTAATAGATTTTTCAATCAGACTTTCGTCTTGCTTATAAAATGAATTTACAATAACTTCTCCACTTATTGTAAGCCCAATATAAGCGGGACCTATAACATCTGTTTTGGTATTTACAAGTCTATATTTGTC
>CATOLC010000044.1 GCA_951800855.1 uncultured Ruminococcus sp. | reverse complement strand
AGGCGGCAACACCCCTGGAGTATCAAGAAACTCTATATTTTTGTCTACAGATATCCATTGATTTGCTCGCGTGACCCCCGGTCTATTTTCAGATTTAGCCTTATGACCTTTTGCAAACCTATTTATAAGCGAAGATTTCCCAGTATTAGGCTGTCCAACAACTATTGCTCTTATTTTTTTATTGTTCATCCCTTTTTTTTGCCATTTTTTTCGCTTTTCTTCCTTAATTTGCTGTATCTCTTTTTTTAATAAATTTATTCCCTTCCCCGAACTGCATTCCATGGGAATAGCATGAATGCCTCTGCTTTTGTAGTACTCAAGCCATCTATTTGTTTCCACAGAATCCGCAAGATCGTTTTTGTTTAAAATCACCAAAAAAGGATGAGATATATCTTTCCAAATGTCTGTATTTCTACTGCTTATTGGTATTCTTGCATCCAATACCTCTACTACAATGTCTACCAATTTTATATCATCATAAATTTTCCTTATAGCTTTCGCCATATGCCCCGGAAACCAGTTTATGTTCCCAACTGTGTTCATTATATCACCCCAAAACCTAATATTTGTCCACAGTTTAAAATTACCTTTATTAAAAACATATAGCTATTCTAAGATTTAATAAGGCTAACCCAAAGATTTAATTCTACTAAATGGGAACACCAAGAACACAGCTTTCCCTTTTATATCTTTGTTTTCAATTAATCCTATAGCCTTTGACCTGCTGTCTAAAGAGCCATTTCTATTGTCTCCCATAACAAAAGTATATCCTTGAGGGATTACAGCGGGTATCTCCCCGTCTTCACGAAGCCACATTTTTTCTTTTATATATCCACTCTCGTCAAGTTCAATTCCATTCACCTTGACAATTCCTGTGTTAAAGTCTATACTTAATGTTTGGCCTTCCGTTGCTATAACTCTTTTTATCAAAGGTTCATCGAGGTTCTGCCCTTTTCTTATAACTACAATATCACCATTTTTAGGTTTATAGTACCATTCCATAACTAGAACCCTATCTAAGTTATGTAGTGTGTTTGTCATGGATTCGCCAGAAACACTGACAATCCTAAACACAAATACTAGAATAAGCACCACCGGAATTATAGCTTCAACGATGGTCTCAGTCCAATCAAAACAGGTGTAAATAAATCCCCCTGTTTCTCCCGATTTATTGTCTTGATCTGCCTGGAAGTCATCCATGTGCAACCCTCCTGTTTCAACACAAAAGCTCCCTAAGTTTGATTTTAGCCCAATAACTCAGCAACTTTTGCCGCTTTACCAACTCTGCCACGCAGATAGTAAAGCTTACTACGGCATACCTTTCCTCTACGAACAACTTTTATTGCTTTAACGTTAGGGGAATGGATTGGGAACACTCTTTCTACTCCCACTCCATAGGAAATCCTTCTCACTGTAAAAGTTTCACTAATATTACTGCCTTTTCTTGCGATTACTGTTCCTTCAAAAACTTGTATTCTTTCTTTTTCGCCCTCTTTGATATTAACATCTACTCGCACAGTGTCTCCAATTTTAAACTTCGGTAACTCTTTCTTCATCGATGGTTCAAAAATTTTCTTTAATACTTCCATAAAATCCTCCAAATTATACATTCTTGCTTTTATTACGCAGAGGAATGTAGTTTTGTGCCTCAAAATACACTTCAATAAACTAGTGTAAATTAGAGATATATAACAATTATATCATATCTTTTTTTATATTGCAACACTTTTTAAATGGTATAATTATTATTTATCAAGATATACAAAAGATTCCTTATATAAATATACACTATTGTAGTTTGCATGTAAATGGCAATTAAGTAAAAGCCAGTATAAAAACATCTCATTTTTATGTAATTCGTTGTAACCTTTATGTAACTATTATTTTCGGCGTTTTTCACAATGTATTTTTTCCCTTTTGTCAGAGTGTTAAATAAAAAAATAAAATTTATTCATTTTCTTTAATTATACTTTTATTTTTATAATTTAAGGTTAATATTACTTTGTTTAAAATATATAAAATACTTCTTTTCATACTGTTTGACAACATATTGTTTGTTGAATAAACTAAAATTAAGTTTAAATTCGCCCTGCTTTGTTACAGTTAAAACATTTTAATTACAAAATATTAGTCTTGAATTTACTTCATAGCTAAAACTTAAGGAGGTCTCATCGATGAATGATGTGGCAAAAAAAGAGATTTTTAAACAGCTTAGGCGTTTAATTGCTTTAACTACAATGGGATGCTTACTTTTTGTTTCAATATTTACAGTTGGAGCTTTTAGCAAAAGAGTAACAATTCACGACGGAGAGAACTTAATCTCTGTTGTAACAATGAATACAGATACTCATAAAATTATAGAACAAGCAAATATCAATTTAGAGCCAGAAGACCTGCTTTTTAGAATAGACAATCCTGACAATTCCACTGAAATAGTAATAAAAAGAGCGTTTGAAGTAAATATTTCAGCAGATGAAAATGTTAGTTCCGTTAAAGCTGTTATGGGAACCGTTGCTGACTCAATAGCTCTCTCCGGTGTGGTATTAGGCGAAAATGACAGTGTATCCCCTGATTTACATACAAATCTTGAACCCAATATGAACATTACTGTTGAGCGTCGGTGTAAAATAAGTGTGACAGCCGATGAACGCTCAAAAGAATATTCTGTTCCAGTTGGTGCAAATGTTTTAGATGCTCTTAAATTCGCAGAAATCCCTTTATATGAAAATGACATTATAAACCGGGATTTGTCTGGAATCGTCGCAGACGGAATGGAAATTACTATAGATAGAGTTGGTTATAGAAACAAAATCACAACTAAAACCATACCTTATCAAACCATACGCAAAAACGCTAGTTACCTTGATGAGGGTACGACCCAAGTGTCTGTTAAAGGAGTAAGTGGCGAAAGCGAAATAGTAATAAAAGAAACGCTTAAAAACGGCGAAATTATAGAAACTGAAGAAATAAAAAATAAAGTAACCGTACAGCCAGTTAGTGAGGTAATTTTAGTAGGAACAAGAAAGAAAGAGCAAACCATTCAGGTTTCCACAGGAGAAAGCAGGCAAACTAAACTTTTAAGTTCCAATACTAGTGGAAATATCGCAGATACTAGCGGAAGTTCCTTGTCGTACTCAAAAATATTAACCGGTTCGGGTACTGCTTATACTGCGGAGGCAGGTGCAATTACTTCTACTGGAACTGCACCTAAGCGTGGGACAGTGGCAGTAAATCCTAATATCATTCCTTATGGCACTAAAATGTTTATTACCACAACTGATGGATACGTTTACGGTTATGCAACAGCTGAAGATACCGGCGGAGCTTTAAGGCAGGGAACTGCACTCGTTGATCTTTATATGGATTCCACTCAAGAGTGCTTGAATTTCGGTCGTCGAACAGTTAAGGTTTACATTTTAAACTGAATTTTTAATAATCCTTCTTCCCGGTCTGTTTGATATTTTTCAAATAGACTGGGGATTTTAGCTATTGTGGCACTCCCAATTAAGAAAGTTAAATATATAAAATCGGTTTTATTGAGTTGGCATTTAAAGAGATGCTTTACGCTAAAACGCTTGCAGTATTTTTACCAATCTTTCGGTATCATATCCTCTTTTAGGGCACTCCCCAAGTAAAATCTTCTCTGGACAGGGGAAATTTTTATGATATAATGTATACTAAAAAATATTTTATAGTCTCACAGTATATTTTTGCCAGCATATATCTTATTAATATATTATTAGGAGAATCAAATTGGATTTTACAAATTTATTAATTGAAAAAGCACTCTCAGCTAGACAAAATGCTTATGTACCATATTCTAAATTCAAAGTTGGTGCAGCAATTATTACAGATACTGACAAAATATACGGAGGATTTAATATAGAATGTTCTTCATACTCTCCGACCAACTGTGCTGAACGAACAGCTTTATTCCGGGCCGTATATGATGGGCATAGAAATTTTAAAGCAATAGCTATAGTCGGAGGGGCAGAATCTGAAGTTAACTCTCTGTCTTCTTATGCCCCTCCTTGTGGAGTTTGTCGCCAGATGCTCAGGGAATTTTGTCATCCACTTCATTTTAAAATTATTTTAGCTAAATCTCTTAACGATTTTAAAATATTTACTTTGGATGAACTTTTACCATATAGTTTTGGTCCGGAAAATCTTAAATAATTATTATAGTATTTAAAAAGAGGTTTTAGTTATGGATTTTAGCTCAAAATGTTTGCAAATTAGAAAAGATATATTGTCTGAAATTGCTTCGGTGGGCTCTGGCCACGTTGGCGGTTCGCTTTCTGTGGTAGAGTTGCTTGTCATCTTATATTATAAACATATGAATATAGACCCTAAAAACCCCAAAACAGAAGGGCGGGATAGGCTTATAGTATCTAAGGGTCACTGTGGTCCTGCTGTATATGCAGTACTTAGTGATAAAGGGTACTTTGATAAAAATTTGCTTTACACGCTTAATAAATTCGGTACTAACTTGCCAAGCCATTGCGACATGAATAAAACTCCGGGCGTAGATATGACTACAGGTTCATTAGGACAAGGCTTTTCTTGTGCTGTAGGGATTGCAAAAGCTTCTAAACTTCGCTCAGATAATGCTACAATATATGCAATAATAGGCGACGGGGAATGCCAAGAAGGGCAAATATGGGAAGGAGCAATGCTAGCATCGCATTGGAAACTAAATAATCTTATCACTTTTATTGACTATAATAAACTTCAGCTTGACGGCAAAGTGGAAGAAATATGCAATGTTGCCCCACTAAATGAAAAATGGAAAGCTTTTGGATGGGATACAATAAATGTTGAAAATGGAAACAGCTGTGAAGAAATTGATAAAGCTATCCTTAAAGCAAAAAGCTCGAATAAACCATCAGCAATTATATTAAACACTATTAAAGGTTATGGGGTAAAATTTGCTGAAAAAGCCGAAAGCAATAACCATAGTATGCCCTTAAGTCAAGAGCTTTTGAAAGAAGCAATCAAAGAACTGGACGGTGATATTTAATGGAAATGAGACAAATCTTAGCTCAAGAATTAGAAAGTTTAATGAAATCAAACGAAAATATTGTAATATTAAACGCTGATCTTGCCAAACCAAACGGTTTAGGCGGACTTAATAAAAAATATCCCGACAGGGTTTTTAATGTAGGAATTGCTGAGCAAAATATGGCGTCTGTCGCTGCTGGAATGAGTAGCTATGGTTTCATCCCTTTTATTGTCACATTTGCACCTTTTGCAACTCGTAGAATATGCGATCAAATTGCGGTGTCTATCTGCTATGCAAAACAAAACGTGAAAATCATCGGTTCTGATCCGGGAATAACTGCGGAATTAAACGGCGGAACGCATATGAGTATGGAAGATATCGGTGTTCTGCGTAGTATTCCTGGGATTACCATATTTGAACCGACAGATAATACACAGCTAAAAAAAGCTTTACCTCAAATTATTGATATGCCAGGTCCTGTATATATTAGAATGCTTAGAAAAACAGCCACTGACATTTTTAGTGAAAAAACTGAGTTTAATTTGACAAAAGCTTCTATTATTAGAGAAGGCACAGATATAAGTATATTTTGCTCTGGAATTATGGTTGAAGAAGCTATAAAAGCAGCAAAAATGTTAAGTGAAGAAAGTATTTCTGCCGAAATAATAAACATACACACAATAAAGCCTATTGATAAAGAGAGCATTTTAAAGTCTGTACAAAAAACAAAAAAAGCTGTCACCGCAGAAAACCATAACATAATCGGCGGGCTATACTCGGCTGTTTGTGAAGTACTTGCAGAAAACTACCCTGTTCCAGTAAAGCCTATAGGAGTTATGGACGAATTTGGACAAGTTGGAAAACTCCCGGAATTAAAGAAAGCATACAAAATGCGTTTTCAAGATATAATAGAAACGGTAAAAGAAATTTTATAACTATTTGCTTTGGTATCTTTTTTATTTATGCTATTCAGTTAAATTTCACAAAAAATTTAAGTATTAATAATCCTTCTAGTGCAATTTTTTATAATTATTTGAATTTATTTTTATTATATGTTATAATTATACATGAATTCAGATAAAAGAGGAGGATTACTGTGAAAAAAAGCAAATTCAATTCTAAAACAGGGACATTTATTTTAGGTGAAGGCATAAACGACATAGAAAACGCCCTACCCGACAATCCTAAAAGCACAATTAAAACTCTAGATTTGCGCAACTTTAAAGGTAAAAAGTTGCCTGAAGGCTATTTTGAGGATTCGATAAGCTTAGAAAAAGTCATCCTTTCTAATAGTATACAAGAGATAGGAATCAATTGTTTTGATTCCTGCATAAATTTAAAAGAAATAAACTTGGACAGCGTACAGAGTATAGGACAGTGGGCATTTAGTTCCTGCAAAAATTTAAAAGAAATAAACTTGGACGGCGTGGAGAGTATAGGACAGTGGGCATTTCGTTACTGCAAAAATTTAGAGAAAATAACCTTAAGCAACACGAAGAGTATCGGACTGGAGGCGTTTAGTTACTGCAAAAATTTAAAAGAAATAAACTTGAACGGCGTGGAGAGTATCGGACAGCAGGCGTTTAATTTCTGCAAAAATTTAGAGAAAATAACCTTAAGCGGCACGAAGAGCATCGGACAGCAGGCGTTTAATTTCTGCAAAAATTTAAAGGAAATAAACTTGGACGGCGTGGAGAGTATCGGAGAGGAGGCATTTAATGGCTGCGAAAATTTAGAGAAAATAACCTTAAGCGGCACGAAGAGCATCGGACAGCAGGCATTTAATTCCTGCGGCAATTTAAAGGAAATAAACTTGGACGGCGTGGAGAGTATCGGAGAGGAGGCATTTAATG
>CATOLC010000043.1 GCA_951800855.1 uncultured Ruminococcus sp. | reverse complement strand
GTTTTTAAGTTATTTGCATCATTAAGAGCATCGAAGACACGGATAATATCTATTCCGTTTGCTGCTGACCTTTGTACAAAATATTCGACAACGTCATCGGCGTAATGCCGGTACCCAAGCATATTTTGTCCACGGAAGAGCATCTGGAGTTTTGTGTTTTTACATTTTTCTCTTAATATTCTCAGCCTTTCCCAAGGGTCTTCTTTTAGAAATCTTAAACATGCATCAAAAGTTGCACCACCCCAGCATTCCAAAGAATAAAATCCGACCTCATCAAGTTTTTCAAGTATGGGGAGCATGTCTTTTATAGGCATACGAGTAGCTATAAGAGACTGATGTGCGTCCCTTAAAATGGTTTCTGTAATCCCGATTTGCTTTCTTTCCATCTACAAAACCTTCTTTCTATTAATTTAAAAACAGCAAATCCTCGCCGGTATTCACTGAGTCTCCCTTTTTTACTCTTACACTTGTAATTTCCCCTTCAAACGGAGCAACTATCTCGTTTTCCATTTTCATTGCTTCTAAAATTACAAGAACCTCTCCTTTTGAGACTTTTTTTCCATTTTGTACATTTACAGCTACTATTGTGCCGGGCATTGGGGATTTTATAGCTTCACCGTTTTGCTTATTTTCACTTTCTTTTTCCTCGTTCTGGCTCTTTTCTATTCTTTTTTCTTTATTTTCGGGCTTAGGTTTAAAGTTGTCTTCATCTGAGGCTTTTTTTAAAATTTCCTCATTTTTATTTAAATTTTTGCTTTCTGTGCTTTCGATGTTTTCAATTTCCTCTACGACTACATCATATTGTTTACCGTTCACTGTAACTTTAAGCTTTTTCATTGTTTTTTCTCCCATTTAGTTTTATCTTAGTTTTAGTTTAGATTTTCTTAGATCATTTTAGTTTATCTTAGATTATTTTAGATTATTTTAGATTTACTTTATTTTAATTTTACTATATATTTATATTTGCATGCTTTTTAGGCAAATTTCGCTCTCTTTTATTTTCCAAAAATTCTAATGCTAAATTAAGCTTGTTCCGTGTTTCATTCGGAGAAATCACGTCATTTGCAAATCCATTCTCACAAGCTTTAAAGGCGTTAGCCTCAGTTTTCATATATTCTTTTACTAGCCTACCACGTTTGTCTTTAAAATCTAAACCATTTCCTTTTAATTTATCTTTCCACAGAATTTCTACGGCTGTCTGGGGATTAAGAGCTGAAATACTGCTTATGTCCCAACATATCACTAAATCTTGTGTTTCATTGTTACAAAGCGAAATATAAGAATTCCCTGAGTAAATTTCCCCTGTTACCACACAAATTTTAACTGTTGTGGAATTTGAATATGCACAACAAAGCTTAGAAGCCCCTTTTGCACAACTGAATTTTTGAGTATCTGCTAATGTAATTAATGGTATAGAAAAAGAATCACAGAACATGATGAATTTTGCTACTTTAGAGCAAGAATCGTAATCTGCACTCTTCAAAACGGCGGGATTGGAGCATATTATACCGCAGGTCCTGCCCCTTATGGAAGCAAGTCCAATAATAAAATGTTTGCCAAAATCTTGTTTTAATTCTATGAAACTTTTATAATCAAAAATTGCATTTATAAGTTCATATTTGTCTTTTTTATTTAAATTAAGTACACTAGAATTTTTAGGTTCGGAAAAACTTACTGTTTTATTGCCACAAAGATTGTTACTTGGAATAATAGTTATCAATTTTTTTGCTTTCTGTATCGCTTCATGCTCGTCTTCCGCAATTATGTCAGCAGTTCCCTGAAGATATGCACTTTCAGCTCCGCTGTTTTCCCCTCCGGTGTTTGCTCCGAGATTGCCATTTTTAGTCATTATTACTATATCCGAACAGCAAACTATTGATGCCATAGCCCCTAAACATGTGCCGGTTACAATAGAAATCTGGGGAACAACTCCCGAAAGCCTGCAGCATTCCTTACTGACTTTTGCATAAGCCCCTAACGCTTGGTTTTTGTCTTCTAATGATGCTCCTTTGGAATTAAATATACCTAAAATGGGATTACCGGTTTTTACTGCTTGTGAGTAAAGTCTTATTAACTTAAATGCCTGAGATTTAGACATCATCCCGCCACTCAAATCTAAATCCTGAGCAAAAGCATATGCTGGGGCTCCTTTGATTTTACCAAATCCACAGATTATGCCTGGTTCAATATTTTCATACTTAAAAAAAGTATCTATTTCTTCCATACTATTTTCATCAAAAAGCTCTTTTAGTATTTGATTTCCTTTAGAATTTTTTTTGTTGGTTTCGAGTTCCAAAAAGACACCCCCATAATAATTTTACGATTTTTATAAATTATATAAATTATAAATATATTCTTCCAAATTAACAATGTTTAAATACGGGTTTTTCTAAAAGAAGATTGTTTATCTCCTCAGTATTTAAATTTCTCCATTTCCCCACCGGAAGTCTGCCGAGCCTGACCCCGCCGACTGAAATGCGTTTGAGACGTGCCACATTTAAATCCATAGCTTCGCACATTTTCCTTATTTGTCGGTTTTTTCCCTCGCATATCGAGACTTCAATAACCGTTCTTTCCTTTTCCTCAGAAATAATTCTAACTTTAGCTGGAGCAGTCTTGAAGCCATCTATCTGTATTCCTGTGCAAAATTTAGCGAGGTGGTAATCGGTAAAAGCTGAGTGGAGCGTTACTTTATAAGTTTTTTGGACATGCTTTGATGGGTGCATGATTCCATTTGCAAAACTTCCATCGTTTGTCATAATCAAAAGACCTTCTGAGTCACGGTCAAGCCTCCCTACAGGGTAGATTCTTTCTTTTATCCCACTTATAAGTTCCGGCACACATTTTCTATTTTGTTCATCGTGCATTGTAGTTATGTATCCTCTGGGTTTGTTTAGCATAATATATCTTTTTCTTTCTCTGTTTGGTACAATTTTTTTATTATTTACGAAAACTTTATCTCGCCCAGGAATAACCTTATCGCCAATTTCAGCTCTTTTATTATTGATTATTACAAGCCCGTCTATAACCATCTGTTCTGCTTTTCTACGTGATGCAATGCCATTAGACGATAAATATTTTTGTATTCTTATTTTATTTTCTTCCGACATAAATCCTCCAAATTAATTTATACATATTTTGTATAAACAGTATACCATATTTCTTTTGTTTTTTTACCCTGATTTGAGAATAGATTTAGTTTATCCTTATTTTTTCCAACTGGAAAATGCTCCAACAAGCAAAAAAGAACAGAAAATATACTGTTACTTTATTTAGTGTCTTTGAGCTAAAAATTAGGTCGGATAATTGGGTCTCTTTCAATTGGCTATTCCCCATTTTGACTTTTGTTGACAAAAAATATCTAATATTGTATAATTTTTACTTATTAAGTCAAATAAAACGGGGGAATTAATTAATATGGAACCTACTGGAATATTTCGTAGAATAGATGATTTAGGGAGAATTGTTATACCTGTGGAAATCAGAAAAGTATTAGGCATAGAGACACGAGACTCTTTAGAAATTTTTATTGATGAAGGTTCAATTATTCTCCGTAAATATAATTCTCGGTGTGTATTTTGTGGGCGTGGGGACAATATAAAATCATTTCATGAAAAAAACGTATGTTTAAGCTGTATAAGGGAATTGTCTAAAAGTTAAGCAATTTTAAACTAATAAAATTTTATAATTTTAAGCAATATATCATTTGATAATATTGCTTTTTTTATTATAGTATTTTATCCAATAAAACGAGAGAAAGTATGTTCTAGGTCGGATTAGGAGAAGTATGAATAGAAATTAAAGGAGAAAGATTAGATATGAAAAAATTTTTTAGGAAACAATTGATAAATCCCAATACATATCAAAAAAACACTGAATATTTTACTTAATACTTGAGCGTCTATATTAGAGGACAAATGAAATCCTATAAAGGTCCCTGGAATTCCTAATAGAACGGCTGGAAAGATGAATTTCCAGTCGATTAAATTTTTAAAAGAAAAGAAAATAACTGAAATTAATGCTATTGAGACGAAGAATATCAAATTTATTCCCTGTGCATTCATTTGCTCAAGTTTGGAGAAAAGGCTTAGATATATAATAAGAATTCCTCCGCCTCCAAGCCCCATTGAACCTAGCATTCCGGCGCCAAATCCCGCAGCTGCCGATATGAAATAATTCATTTCATTAGTAGTCTAAAACCCGCCCATAGGCTGAAGCAGGCAAAGATTTTTCTAAGTATGTTTGGATTTATTTTTGATAAAAAAGTAGCTCCAACTAAAGCTCCTATTACGCCTAAGGGTATATAGGGCATGGCTTGTTCTATCGACACAAATCCAAATTTTAGATACATTATGGAGCTCGCTGAGCAAATAGCGAGCATTATACAGACCGAGGAGGCGTGGGATTTTTTTTGTTCCAGCCCGAGATGCATAAGAGCCGGTACTACAATTATGCCACCTCCCGCTCCAATTAAACCGCTTATTATCCCCGCAAGAAAGCCTATACAGGATATTTGAATAATTTTGATATTTAGCATTTTTTCACCTCAATATTATATATTTCACAAAATAAAAAATAAATTCATAAATTTTGTATTGACATTACTTAAACAACGAAATATAATAAATATTATAAATTTATACAGAAAAGGAGGTAAAAATAGGTATTAAGTTCAGGAAGTTTATATTTTTTATAAAATTTTTCTAAAATTTCCTGATTTTGTATTGATATTAGTAAAATAAAGAGGTATAATAATTTTGCAAACTAAAAAAGAAAGGATTGATAATCATGGCAGAAACAAAAGACAATGAAAAGAAAGTGCTAAAAGGGTTTAAAAAGGTGACTAAGAAGCTGTTAGATGAAAGTGTGTTCGAAAACTGGAAAGAAAGTGTGTCGGCGCCACTTTCAAAATTTTCAACGGCTGTAGAGGGTTTTAAGAATGAAGGAAAAATCGATGAAAAACTTAACCAGCTGAAAGCAATACAAGGGGCCTTGGGAGGGCTGGCAGGTGCTAGATTTGGCGATCTCGAGGTAGAGTATAACGAAATAAGTAAAAATCAGGAAGCTGGAATTGCAAACGATAAAGGAGCTTCCATTGATATAGCTAGGGGGACGAATTTGCTGAAAGAGAAATTTAAGGCTCTTGTTGATGCTCAGGTAGTAGGAGACCTCCAAACGAATGAGAACGAATATTATGAAGATAACAATAAAGACCTGAAAAATGGACTGATAGGTGAAAGTGCAGAATTTGATACACTATACAGTGCTGTGAAGAAGCTGCATAAACTTAGTAAAGGGCTGAGCTCAAAGGCTACCTTCGCCAACGGCAAAGAGATACTCACTGAGGTGTACTCTGGCTTAGAGAGCGATTTGGGTAAATTCAAGGATATCAAATTCTATAAAAACGCCGACGAATATGAGAAGGCTAAAGAAAACGCTTCGGAAGGCAATAACGACGACGAGAAAAAGAAATAAAATTGTGCCCCTGAACTCTGGTGGCACAGAACCGACGGAATTTGAATGTGTAGAAGTTTGAAAAATAGGTTCAGCTCTCGGCCTCTTCAGCTGAATGCTGAACTTATTGATAGAAAGGAGAGAAATAAAATGGGATTAAGTAGTAAATGGAATAGCTTTAAGAAATTATTGAAACCAACCGATAAATCTGATTCGCAAGCAACAATTGCTGCAAGTTTAAAAGAGTCTGGTGAGACGCTGGAAAAAGTAAATGAAAGCATTTCTGCCCTGAAATCTGCATTTAAGAAGAGCTGTGAAGCAGAAAATGTTGCTGACATGTTTTCTTCAGATGAAGGAGAGATAGTGGATAAAATCAATGATCTGCAAAAAAATTACAAAGAAGTGCGCTCTAAATTGAGTGACGGTGTCGTGGACCTGGTAGGCAAAACCGGAAAAAGTGAGTCGAAGAAATGTGCGGATGCCTTTATCCAGGCTCTGTCTGGATTGGAAGAAACCTTTAGGGACTTCCGTAAGCAGAAGCTGGCAGCTGGAGAAGACAATAGCGATGTCCTGGTGGACCCGTGGCAAAATGCTCTGAAGGAAATAGTTAAGCTGAATTCAGCTGTAGAGAAAGTGAGCGATAAAAAAGCTGCATTGGGTGGAAAAGCAAAAGTCGAGGCAAAGGCTTTGACAAAGGCTTTACAATCGCAGGTCGAGGATTTGAAAGATATCTTCGTTAGCGTAAATGAGGCTGTTACGGCTGGTAAAGCTACCATGGGTACCATTGAGGGTGATGCTTTGATGGGGGGGATTGGTGCTTCTGATAAGTTAAATATTTTTAGCCCCGGTTCTGAAAAGCTGTTGGCCAAATCTGTGAAATCGTTGGCGCCTGTACAGCTGGAGACTGAGATTAATAGTTATTTGGAGGAGTTAAAAACTGTAGTTGCTGGGAAGGCTAATGTTATTGAGGTGGCGAACAAGGTGAAGGATTTGCCGCTACAAATTTTGCACTCAGTGAGGAAACTGATTAAAGCCATTCTCGAGTCTGGTCAGCTGTCATTGCTGTCACAGCACCGTCTGGAAAATTATGTGAAGAAGCTGGGCGATGTTCTGGCTATGCAGCATGCTATACTGTTGAAAATAGCTAAGGATGGTGACGCGGAGAGTTGCGGTTCAATGCTTGCAAAACTGGAGAAACTGAATATTGAGTTGAACAAATTAAATGCAAAGCTTGGCAGTAAGGTTAAGTCTTTGAAAGGTGCAAAACTTATCGTGCGGCTTGATGATCAATCTAATAAATTACTATCTAAAGTTATTTCTCTGTCTTTGTCCAAACCCGATTCCAAGCAACCTAAGGATGAACACGAAAATACTTCGTATGAAATCGAGGCTATTGCTCAGGCGAGGGGGGGCTCCTTTGAGGAAAACAATAAGGC
>CATOLC010000042.1 GCA_951800855.1 uncultured Ruminococcus sp. | reverse complement strand
ATATGACTCTGATATTCAGCTTGAGTCATACGGCTACTACTAAATTGTACAGCATCTAAATAAGATGTACGAAAAATAATTTCAAGTTTTTTATTTTCAAAAGCTGCCTTTGCTTCTCTTTCATATCTTTCCCTTGCCTTTGCACCTTCTGAGCGAAAATCCTTTGTTCTGGCCAAAAAATCCTGCATTTCTTGTTTCTTTTCTTTAGAAGTTTTTCTGTGGTGCCAATTATCAGCTGCTACCAGTACCGACCGAGCTGCGCTATCAAAAGTATCAAGTCTCAAGTTTTCAAAAACCCCTATTCCATGATTGCATATACAATCCGCCAAATTCAGCACCGTAAAAGCTTTTAATTCCTGATTCGATAATGATTGAGGTGAAGCACACTGTTCAAATTTTCGCATAGCTTGAAGACGCTCGGCTTCTGACCTAAAACTACAAGAATCAATGTCGCTTGCAAAATCTACAATTTGGAAATAAGTATCTAATTCCCTTCTTTCTGAAGATGAAGATGTTGGAGGATTATTAGTCTCTTCACCTCCACCCCACATTGCTTTGAACTGAGCAGGAACCAATACAGAAGCAATAGCTGAAACCGCTAATCCTGCACTTAACTTTTTTGAAACGCTTTTTAGCATTTTATCTATCTCCTTTATAATGAATATATAATGTATTATATCAGATTAAAATAATATAAGCCAAGAAAAAATTAAAATAAAATGAAAATTCGGTAAAACATCTTAATAGCAAGAAGACTACCTCGCATTTTTAATACAAAACAATAATTTTAAAAATAGGTTTCACTTGTGAATTAAATTAAGAGTTCACAAGGTGGTTAATAACTTAATTTATCAGTTGATTGTGAACAATTTGTAAAATTTAGCACTCTGTGCTTGACAGTGCTAAAAATTGGATGTAATATAATATTTGTAAAGATAATTTTAGACAGCTAATTTGAGAAATACTAAAAAAACTTAAATTAGCCAAAATATTTAGGAGGTTTTATTTATGAGAATGTTGCCTAGAATTTTTGGAGACAGTTTTTTTGATGATTTTATGGATTATCCGATAGGAAAGTATTTGCCTGCAAAAAAGAGTGTTCCTGCTGTAATGAAAACCGATGTAAGAGAAAAAGACGGAAATTATGAAATAATTATGGACTTGCCGGGAATTGATAAGAGTGATGTTAAAATCACACTTGAAGACGGGTATCTTTCAGTGAATGCATCTGCTCGTTCCGGCTGTGAAGAAACAGATAGTGAAGGCAGTTATATAAAAAAAGAGCGTTACACTGGTGAGTATAAAAGAAGCTTTTTTGTAGGCGAGCATATATTTAGCGAGGATATAAAAGCGAAATTTGAAAATGGTGTGTTACTCATTACTCTTCCTAAAAAAGATCCCAATGAAATTAAAGGGAATAAATTTATAGAGATTCAATAAAATTTGTTTTCAATAATTAATAATTAGAAAAGCTAGAAGGATTGAATTTTGTATTTACAAAATTTAGTCCTTCCAAATTTTATTTAAAGTATTATATTATATACTAAGTATTTTTTATAAAAATATATATAGGTAATTTAATAAAATTAAAGGGTGCAACATAATGCTTATAGGTAAAGTAAAAATAAACGGAACAGCAGTTCTTGCTCCTATGGCAGGTGTAACTGACCGAGCATTCAGAGAAATCTGTTCTATGTTTGGAGCATCTGCCTTAACTAGTGAAATGATAAGCGTTAAGGGTCTAATACACCATGATAAAAAAACTTTGAAGCTTTTGTCTGACAGAAAGAACGACTGTAAAAACAGTGCTTCATGTGAAATCCCAACACAAAATTGCCCTCCCTTTATCATTCAGCTTTTTGGCTATGACCCTAATGACTTTATTGAAGCCACAAAAATAGTTGGTGAATTCAACCCCGACATAATAGATATAAATATGGGTTGTCCTGCCCCGAAAATAATAAAATCTGGAGCAGGGTCTTACTTAATGAAAAATCCGGAACTTTGCGGGAAAATTGTAGATGCTGTAAAACGCAGTTCAAAAGTCCCTGTTACTGTTAAAATCCGGTCAGGGATCGACAGCAATCACAAAAACGCTGTAGAAGTTGCTAAAGAATGTGAATTTTACGGTGCTGGTGCTATAACAATTCACGGTAGAACAAGAGAACAGATGTATTCCGGTGAAACAGATTTAGAAATTATAAAAAGCGTAGTAAAAAATGTAAGTATCCCCGTTATAGGAAACGGAGATATTACAAACTTCCAAAAAGCTAAATATATGATTGATTGCACCGGTTGCAAAATGGTTGCTGTTGGTCGGGGAGCTTTAGGGAACCCTTGGATTTTTAAAAGCATAAACTCAAATAAAGATATCCCGTCTCCAACTATTGATGAAAAAATAAAGATAATGAAACTCCACATAGAAAAATTAATTTTATATAAAGGAGAAGCTTTAGCTATGACAGAAGCCCGAAAACATTTATCCTGGTACGTTAAAGGAATAAAATGTGCCACAGTTTTAAGAAAGCATATTTTTGAAATGAAAAGCCTTAACGATTTTAATGTAATTTGTAACATTTTATTAAAAATTGATTAAAGTCATCATATAAGGTTTACCGAATTTTCTAAAATGTGTTATAATCCATTCTAATAGATATATATTTCATGATACGGAGGAAAAAATGTGAATAAAATTGCTCTAATTACAGACTCTGCCTGCGATTTATTTTGTGAAACCCTTGAAAAATACAATATAGGATTAATTCCCTTGAGGATAAACTTTTCAGAAAATTCATTTAAAGACCGGGAGGATATCACCCCGCTTGAACTGTATGATATGATGAAAAATGAGCTTCCAAAGACGTCTCTCCCCCGTGCTGAAGATGTTTATTCTGTTTTTGAATCTGTAAAAGACGCCGAGAAAGTCCTTTACATTGGAATTTCTTCAGGTCTTTCAGGTACTTACAACTTTGTAAAATTATTAGGGGAAGAATTCTTCGGAGATAAATTTTATAGTATGGATTCAAAAACCTTGTCTGGAGGGCAAGCTTTGCTTGTGGAAAAAGCAGCCCAAATGATTGAAAACGGTAACACTATAGCAGATATTTTAGTTGAATTAAATATAATCAGAAGCAAAATGTTTGCAGAATTTATCGTTAAAGACATAAGCTATCTAATTCAAGGTGGAAGAATTGGAAAAGTCGCCGGTACTTTAGGGAGTTTATTTAAAATTTCCCCTGTAATAAGGGTAAACCAAGATGGCGTATATGAGACCGCAGCTAAATCCATGGGATTTTCCCGCTCACTTCAACTTATGCTAAATCGGTTCCAAAATAAATTTGATGGACTCAAAATAATGGTAAAAATTGTGCACGGATTAGAAGAAAGCACCGCAAAAAATATTTTAGGAAAAATAAAAAAATTTACAAATGTGGTTCAGGAATCTATTGTTCCAGTCACTGCTGTGCTCGGTGTCCATACTGGTCCTGGACTAATTGGCATTATAGCATATGAAGTATAACGGCGTATGTTTTAAATATTGTAATAATTATACATAATTTTTATTTTTAAAATTTATGAACCATATCTAAATAACTTTAAAATCCCCGAGAAGCTCCTCCACCTCCGGAGCTCCCACCGCCGAAACCTCCGCTTCCAAAGCCTCCACCTCTAAAACTTCCTCCTCCGAAGCCTCCGCCAATAAACGGACCGGGTCCCCCTATAAATGGAGTCCCTCCGTCTCCTTTTGTAAAAATTAAAAAAATGATAAAAATAAAAATTACAACCCCTATTTCAAAAAAAGTCTCCATGTTTTCGTCCACTACTTTACTCTGTACAGCCTTGTCAACGACTTCTTCCGGGACTTCTAATCCATATTCTTTATAGATCTCTGATAACAAATTTATATAGACTTCACGTACTCCTAAATTCCAATTCTCTTTTTTAAAATACGGTACCCCAAAATTATCTAATATCCGCCCAGTCTTGGCGTCATTTAATGCCCCTTCTAGCCCATATCCCACTTCTATTTTTACTTGCCGGTCTTCCGTAGAAAGCAAAAGTAAAACTCCGTTGTTTTTCTCTTTATTTCCTATTTCCCATTCCCGGAAAATATTCAACGCATAGTCCTCAATAGGTTGAGACTCCAAAGTTTTTGTTGTAACCACCGCCAACTGGGCAGAAGTGGACCCATCTAATGCTTTCCCTTGCGAAATAATGAAATTTTTTGTGTCTTCATTTAAAACATCTGCAAAATCATTCACATATATATCTTCAGTAAAATTTAGAGCGAACCCTTTGACGTCGCATAAATTAATAAAAAAAATAATTATAACAAAAATCCAATTTATACGACGCATTGCAAATTCCTCCTTAATCAAATTTTACATCCGGAACCTCTTTATCTGTCTCAGAAGCCTTAAAATAGTCCATCGACTCAAATCCGCAGAGACGAGCTATAATTAATGTAGGAAAATATTTTATTTTTTGATTATACTGCACAGCTGCATCATTATAGTCTTTCCTTGCAACTGAAATTCTGTTTTCAGTCCCGGATAATTCGTCCATTAGACCGGTAAAATTAGCATTTGCTTTCAAATCTGGATAATTTTCAACTACTACAAGAAGTCGGTTCAATGCATTTGTTAAGTCTGAATCAGCTTCTGCCTTATCCGACATTGTACTTGCTCCAGCTAATTTTTCCCGAGATTTAGAAATAGATTCTATTATCTCAGTTTCGTGTGCAGCAGACCCTTTGACTGTATTTAACAAATTAGGAATGAGGTCTGAACGCCGTTTTAGTTGATTATCTATATTTGAACTTTGACTATCTGCATTTTCTTTTAACTTTACTATATTATTATAACTTGCCACTCCGAAAAATACTGAAACTACAACTAAAACTGCTGCAATAATTAAAACTATTTTTCCAACTGACATTTTGCTATTATTTTCCATTTAAAACAATCCCCTTTTAAAAACGTTTACATTAATATATTATACATATATTTTTATTAATATCAATTGTTTTTATATGAATTAATAATTTTTTTAGAATTAAAAGAACCTTTGACTCTTAAAATTTCTGCAAGATGCTTTTTATCTTACTTTTGCTTTGAGACACAAACTTTTTATCCTTAAATTTCCCCGCAGCAACCCAAGCCTTACAAAACTCCTCATTTGTATACTTTTTCACTTTATCTGCATGTTCTTCTTTAACTATCTGTTTCATTATGCCCATCATTATAAGGCTTCTAATATTCAAAGATGAATTTTTATATAAATCACTTAAAAGTTTCAACATGCGTTCTGCTTTTTTATCGCTATTTTCTAAGGACAAAACCTCAAGTACCTTAGGCAAAACATTTTTTTCAACAAAAACAGACCCTCTAAACTCTTTGTAAGCTTCTTTTTCTATAAATATTTCTTTCCTTAGCTCCGGAAAAATATTGGCCAAACGATTGGCAAAAAATAATGCATCCGCACTCTTTTCCGAATACTCTTTTTTTCTTTTTGGCCGAATAGCTAACCTTTTGTTATTATCCATAACATCTACAAAATCTTCGCAAATCATATTTATATCGTTAGATGAAACAGGAGTTTCAAAAAGCCAAGCAGCAGATCTAACCCAGTCTTCTCCTATGTCACCTTCTTTATTCTTCCAGTAAAGATATACTTTGCAATCTTCTGCACACAGTTCCACCTTATAAACATTTTTTTCATTGCAAAATAAACAAGATTCTTTGCTGTATCTCTCAATTTCAAATCCTTTACCTGCTAATTTATCCCTTATAGCCTTTATTAAATTATCAAAATTTTCAATAATCAAAAATTTCACATCCAGATATAAAATAATTGATTTCAATTATATCACACATATGTTTATATGTCACTAAGTTTAACTAATTAAAGTTTTTTAATGAATAATTTTAAATTCACACAAAATTATATTATTTCCCGCTTTTTTCTTCGGGCAAAAAGGAGGTTAAAAAAACTCCCCGTTCCCAGTCTTTAGTCAACCATTTTAGGTCTAAAACAGTCCATCTCCTGTTAAAAATCCTTTGTCTTTCCATATTTTTATATCATGATCCGATCTTTTTACATCTTCTTCTTTTATGACACCTGAAAGGCTCATCAGGGTATCATATACTGCACCCGCACCCGCAGAAACCTTAGCAAGATTTGAATCATTAATAAGTGCAACTTTACCTTTTGAATAATTTTTTTCTTCAAAAACATTATAAGCTGAGCTTTCCCCTCGTTTTATAGCTGCAACTGTATTTTCTATATTTTCATATTGCTCTTTGCTTATAGATACTCCATATTTTCTAAATAAATTTATTTTATCATCTGAATTATTACACTTTTTAAACTCTTTCTCAAACTCTCCTGCCCTGACTGCACCCATAAGATTATGTGTTGACATATATACCACCTCTTTTTAGATATTTTATATATAATATCATTATTTTCAATAAATTTCAATATATAATTATATATTTAAAAATATTTTATATATAATATATCCATCTTTTAACAAGGAAACCAATTATAATTTTACAAAGTATTTTATTAGGTTAGTTTGACCAAACTAATTTATAGAATTCCATTACAAAATATCATAAAAAAATAAAAATCAATAACTATAAAACCTAATTATATAAAAATAGAAATAATTAAACCTTTATAATTTTATATTTTCTTTTAAAATTTTTTCTTGATTTAAAAAAAGGGGGCGAGATTTTGAAAAATTTTTTTAAATATACGGCAATAACTTTATTTTTCTTTTGTGTAGGATTATTCAGTGAATGTATTTTAGTATCCAAAGATTTCCCAAAAATTTACAATATAACTGACTGTTCAGAAATAGTATTATCAGGGCACTTTCCTATGAAAATAAGTGCACCTTCGGAAAATTATTTCACTAAAGAAGTGTCCTCCAGAGAGACTCCTCTAGTACTGCAAGGAAAGCTTACCCTTTTGGATATCTTTCCCATAAGAAC
>CATOLC010000041.1 GCA_951800855.1 uncultured Ruminococcus sp. | reverse complement strand
GGAATGGACCAATAGGCGGGGTTTCAGTAGGATTTATAAAAAATGAAATTGTAATGAATCCAGACGAAAAACAACGGGAAGACTCCAAGCTTTCCCTTACTGTTTCATCCACTGGGGAGAAAATTCTTATGATAGAAGCTGGTGCGGATCGTCTCAGCGACAGTGATATGTATGAAGCAATATTAAAAGGCCATCAAGTTAATCTTTCAATTGTAGAATTCATTAAAGATATCCAGCAAAAAGTCGGAAAACCTAAGTTTGAATACACGGAAGAAGCTCTGGATAAAGATATTTTCGACAAAATAGAGGAATATGCTAAGCCTTTAGTACATCCCGCAATTAGTATTAAGGATAAAATTAAACGCGATAAACAGATTTCTGAAGTTTTAATGAATATTTATGAACATTTTCAAGAAGATGAAGATATTGATACTAAAAAAATTGATGAATGTGTATATAAAATAGAAAAGAAAACTGTAAGAAATTGGATTTTAAACGAACAAAAGCGAGTAGACGGACGTGGTTTTGATGAAATAAGACCGCTTTCTGCCGAAGTTGGGATGCTTCCAAGAACACATGGTTCTAGCCTTTTCAGCAGAGGATACACACAGGTTTTAACGAGTGTTACTTTGGGACCGCTGAATGATAAACAGACTTTAGATGGTATAGACGGAGAAAGCTCGAAGAGATATTTACATCACTATAATTTTCCTTCTTATTCAGTAGGTGAAACTAAACCTAACAGGGGACCAGGACGACGTGAGATTGGTCACGGAGCACTTGCGGAGAAAGCTCTTCTGCCGGTTATTCCTGCAGAGCACGATTTCCCTTATACTATTCGTGCAGTCTCTGAGGTGCTTTCTTCTAACGGCTCTACTTCGCAAGGCTCGGTTTGTGCTTCCACTCTTGCTCTTATGGACGCAGGTGTTCCGATATTGGAGCCAGTTGCTGGAATTTCCTGTGGTTTGGTAAAGGAAGAAGACAGATGGGTTACTTTTATTGATATACAAGGAATAGAGGATTTTTTCGGAGATATGGATTTTAAAGTTGCCGGTACTCATGATGGAATTACTGCAATTCAGATGGATATTAAGATAGATGGTTTAGAGCCAGAAATAATTAAAGAAGCTTTGGAAAAGACTCATAAAGCGAGAAATTTTATATTAGATGAAGTGATATTAAAGTGTATACCGAGCCCAAGAAAAGAGCTGTCAAAATATGCACCCAAAGTTTTGTCTACTTTTGTGCCAGTGGATAAAATTGGAGATGTTATTGGAAGTGGAGGTAAAATTGTCCAAAAAATTTGCAAGGACTATGAGGTAAATGTGGATATAGAGGAGGATGGCAGAGTATTTGTTTTAGGGACGGATTCTGAAAAATGTAGAAATGCACTTGAATTTATTCAAAATTTGGTACAAGACCCTGAGGTAGGCAAGAATTACAAGGGAAAAGTGATACGGATTATGGATTTTGGTGCATTTATAGAAATACTTCCAGGGAAAGAAGGGCTTTGTCATATTTCTCAACTTTCAAATCGACGAGTAGAAAAAGTTACAGATGTTTTAAGCTTAGGTCAAGAGGTCGAAGTGAAGGTTACAGAGATAGATAGTAGAGGGCGAACAAATCTCAAATTAATAAATTCTATTGATTAATAAAAATATGAATCACAGGAATGCTGTTTCTGTGATTTTTGTTTTAAGAATAATTTTATAATTTCTTTCATATGATTTACGGGTGAGATTTTGGATAGGAAAACCGTAATTAAAATGCTTGAATATTCTTCTGGTGCTTATAAAGATATACAATCAACTAAAGTAAACCAGCAAATTTATACAATCCATGATAAAAGGATAGATGTTCAATGTTATGTAAGAGTAATAGGTAAAAAATTTTATATTACCTTTAGAGGGACAGATTCTTTGAAAGACTGGCTAACAAATTTCCAATTTTGGAAAAAACCAATTCCATATAAAGACCCTCAGGTTAGAGTTCATACTGGATTTATCAATGCGTACAGTAATGAAGTTAAAGGTAAAATACATAAACTAATCACAGAGGATTCGGAAGAAATTATAATTAGCGGGCATTCTTATGGTGCTGCATTGGCAATTCTTTGTGCAGAAGATTTACAGAATAGTTTTCCCCAGAAAAATTATGAAGTCTTCTTATTTGGAAGTCCAAGGGTAGGCAATAAAGCGTTTAAAGAATTATATGATAAGAGAATATTTCGGACTTTTAGGATAAGTAATGGAAATGATATTATAAGTAAAATTCCATTTCGGTTTATGGGATATAGGCATGTGGGAATTGCAATAAATATAGGATTTCCCAGGATTTTAGGATTGTTTTCTTTAAAAAACCATAAATTATCTGAATATTATGCATCTATTTTAAAATCATATCTTCAGTAATAATAGAGTTAAAATAAATCATTTTATAATTATCCCTTTTTGATGCAAAAATTGGGGCAAAGGAATTATTCTATTGTTTACAAAGATATTATAGCTGTCAATTGTTCTATGTTTTGAGTAAAATTCACTGTCAATATAATTTTTCAGAGGAACAAGAAAACAAACGCTGTTTCCATCCTGTTGTTCGCATACAGCATAAGTCAGGTCACTTACAAAAGCTTCTTTATTATTGGATATAAATATATTAAAAGCATGATTTGACGCAATTTCCTTGTTTTCGTCTATACTTTCAAGAGTCATAGCTGGGTACATATGTATATCTTGCTTCTTTGCTTCTTGTGCGAGTAGTGAGGTAAAATCCAAGCAAGTACCACCTGTAAGTTTTGAAACACCGTCAGCCAACAGTGAAAATTCTTGTCCAGTACCTGGCACTTCTAATTCCATAGTTTTTAATATTTGGTAAAATAACGAAACTCGTAATTCATTTTTTTCGTGAGCCTCCTGGCTATAAACAAGGCTCTTTCTGTAATTTTCGAAGGAATCCCGAAGCGAGCTTAGCTTAGATTTTTCGTTTTTGGTCAGATTTAGAGTGTCTAAACTTAAACCCCCGGGAGGCAAATTATATTCACGCTCAAATTCATTATGGGAATAACAGGGAGGTTCAGGCGACTTTGTGTTTTTAGATTCTATCGAGGATAATTTTTGTTCCCAAAGTGTACCTACTGAAAGTTTAAGATAATAATCTGGGTCGGAATTTTTTAAAAATGTTTCGGATGGATTTTCATAATTTGTATTGTACCAAGTGTGAGTTGTGACTATAGGTAACATAAACTGAAGAGATAAAAATATTGCTAAAAGCTTTTCCATAGGGTTCGCCACCTTATTTATTTGTATATTTTATACAATATTATAAACTAAAAAACGGGCCATGTCAAGCGTTATTTAATATATATTAGGATATTTTCATATATTTTGTAAAATTATCAGTAAAAGTTACTTGTCCCACAGCCCACTAAAGAAAAACAAGAAGTCACAAATAATAAATTTTAAAATTGGTATTTTTTGTGCTATGTTTTAATGTGAAAGTTAAAATTTAACATCTAATTATTGTTTAATTAGCCCTTTATGATTACGGGTTTGTATTGAAATTCCAGCTTAAAACATGTATTATATAAATAATATAGAGTGTTTTGGAGGAATTTACCTTGTCGTATTATGTGAAATTAGGTGAATGGAGGTCTGTTTTTGCGGTTCCGTCTTCTGTGGTGGACAAGCATATAAAGCTTGTGGGTTCGGCACAGCTTAAAGTACTTTTATGGATACTAAGAAATTCTGATAAGGAGTTTTCGGAGGAAGATATTTCGAATTCTCTTTCGATTCATAAGGAAGATGTTAAAGATTCAATAAATTATTGGGTTGAAACAGGGATTCTAAATTGCAAAGAAAACTCTTTGCCGCCAAGCAAAGGAGAAGCAAAAGAATTTGAGAAAATTTCTGATATAGATGAAACAAAAGACAAAAGTGGGAATAGAAACATTAAAGACAGAACCAGGACTGTTAGCAGAATATTAAAACCGGACAGTTCGTATATTGCAGAACGGGTAAAGGGCTCGGAAGAGATAGCGTATTTAATGCAAGAAGCGCAGGTTATTTTAGGTAGACCAATATCTACAGGGGATAGTGCTATACTTTTAATGCTTTTAGACAATGAAGGGTTGCCGATTGACGTTATATTAATGATAATTCAATATGCTATAGGAATAGGCAAAGGGAACATGAGATATATAGAAACAGTGGGAATTTCTTGGGCAAAAGAGGAAATAGATACAGTAGAAAAGGCAGATAAAAAAATAAAATCATTAAGCGAGATAATGAAAGCATGGAGAAATTTTCAGAATGTAATTGGAGTTGAAAAACGACAGCCCTCGTCGAGTGAAGAGGAAGCAGTATATAGGTGGCAAAAGATATGGAATTATGATACCGAAATGCTTAAAGCTGCATACGATATAGGTATAAACTATAATGGTAAATATGTATTAAAATATATTGACCGAATAATTTCAAGATGGCATAAAATGGGGATTACTACTATAGACCAGGTACGTAAAGAGAAAGAAAATTCACACAAAAGCAATAAAAATGAAAGCCAACCTCCTTCTTACAATATGAGCGATTATGAAAATTACAATATACTTGAGGAGATAAACTGGGGACTAAAGAGGATGAATGGGAAAAATGATAGATAAAAAAGAGATATACAGAAAAGCCGACAACATTCTTTATGAGAGGAGAAAGAAAGCCCAATCTGATTTAGAGTTTAGGAAAGAACTGCTTTATAAACGTGTTCCAAGGGTCAGAGATTTAGAAAAAGAGATAGCAAGTGCTTCGATTAAAGTGGCAAGGGCAGTTTTAAAGGGTGCAAATGTAGCCGAAGAGATTGAAGCATTAAAAATAAGTAATCTTGAAAAACAAAGAGAGCTAAAACAGATTTTAAAAGATAATGATTATCCGCATGACTATTTAGACATTAGATTTATCTGCGAAAAGTGTAAAGATGCTGGATTTATAGATGGAATTATGTGTGAATGTATGAAAAAAATCATGAGAAAAGAGATTTATGACGACTTAAATAAACTTTCACCTCTTAAGTTGTCAACATTTCAAACATTTTCTTTGGATTATTATTCTGATTTACCTATTAGAGAAGGAGAAAAGTCCCCCAGAGAAATAATGACTTTCATATATGAATTTTGTATAAAATATGCAAATGAGTTTAGCAAAAATTCGCAGAGTTTACTTATGCGGGGAAAAACAGGCTTAGGAAAAACTCATTTGTCTTTGGCAATTGCAAATACAACAATAGAAAATGGGTTCGGAGTGATTTACATTTCAGCTCCCAATATGATATCAAAGTTGGAAAAAGAAAGGTTCAATAGCTCGGAAACTTTTGCTGATAGTGAGGAATATTTTATTAATTGTGATTTGTTAATAATAGACGATTTAGGAACTGAATTTTCAACGCAATTTTCCAATTCAATGATATATAATATAGTAAATTCTCGCATTTTGATGGCAAAACCAACGGTAATAAGCAGTAATTTGTCTATTAAAGAGCTGGAGAAAAGGTATACAGAGCGAATGGTTTCAAGATTAATAGGAGAAAATTTACGACTGGAGTTTGTAGGAGAAGACATCCGCCAAAAGAAAAGGTTAGAAAATTTTCGGTGAATAATATTTGGTAATTTTTTAAGACTTTACCTGGTGCCTATTGTAAATTTTATTTTTTAGTTCTTTTTTAAGTAACATTTGACTATAATAGTAATATAAGAACTATTGGGTGTTATTTTTAATATTATATAAAAGTGAATATATTAAAAGATAAAACTTTATATAATTAGGTGACTTTCTAAAAAATTAAATGATAATACATCAAAATAAAAAAATGTATTGACAAGTGAACTTTGAAGTGATATGATAAATTTATCATATGGATCGCCAGGATTTGGACTTAATTTTGAGGGAGCATAGCTCAGTTGGTTAGAGCGCTTGCCTTACAAGCAAGAGGTCACAGGTTCGAACCCTGTTGTTCCCACCATGGTATGGCCCGGTAGTTCAGTTGGTTAGAACGCTAGCCTGTCACGCTAGAGGTCGACGGTTCGAGCCCGTTTCGGGTCGCCATATTTTTTGCCTTTGTAGCTCAGTCGGTAGAGCAGAGGACTGAAAATCCTCGTGTCGATGGTTCGATTCCATCCGAAGGCACCATTTAGGCGGATGTAGCTCACCTGGTAGAGCGCCACCTTGCCAAGGTGGAGGTAGCGAGTTCGAGCCTCGTCATCCGCTCCATTTTTATATTTTGGCGCCATAGCCAAGTGGTAAGGCAGAGGTCTGCAAAACCTTTATTCCCCAGTTCGAGTCTGGGTGGCGCCTCCAAAAAAATCAGAAAAAAGCTTATAATCTTTTTAAAATAGGAGAACGTCATTGAAAATTCTTAATATTGGATTTGAAAATATAGTTTCCTTAGATAGAGTTATTTCTATTTTAAATCCGGAAGCAGCCCCGGTTAAACGAATAATAAAAAATACTAAAGATACAGGGAATTTATTAGATGCTAGTTGTGGTAGGAAAACTCAGTCAGTAATTATTATGGACAGTGGACATGTTATATTATCTGCTTTAAAGCCGGAGACACTTGAAAACAGGGTGAAAAAGGAAGATGAGTCTGTGGGAGAGGAGAGCTTTTGATTTGGTAAAAAATTTTTGCGGAATTCTTATTGTTTTGTCGGGACCATCTGGCATAGGCAAAGGTACAGTGATAAGCGAGCTGATTAAAAGAAGAGAAAAACTTAAAGTATCAGTTTCAGTGACTACACGTGAACCGAGACAAGGGGAAAAGGATGGTATAGATTATTTTTTCACTGGAAGAGAAAAGTTTTTAGAGATGGTTCAGAACTCAGAGTTTTTAGAATACGCTGAATATTGCAATAATTTTTATGGAACTCCCCAAAAAAATGTGTTGAATATGCTGAATGAAGAAAACGATGTGATATTGGAAATCGACGTAAAAGGGGCAGAACAGATTAAGGAAAAATTTTCAGATGCAGTTAGTATTTTTATTGCACCTAAGTCAGAAGATAT
>CATOLC010000040.1 GCA_951800855.1 uncultured Ruminococcus sp. | reverse complement strand
GATTGGGTCTGTCCTCTATGCGGAGTGGGAAAAGAACAATTTAGTGAGAATAACTGAGAAAAAATCAAGCACACTATAGTTAAAAACGCTTTTAAAGGAGTCGAACTGGATTGAGTATTGAAAAAATATCGGAAAATGTGTATTCTATCGGTGTTACAAATCCATCGCTCAGAATCTTCGATATTGTCATGAAAGCAAATTATGGTACCTCTTATAACTCATATTTTATCACAGGAGAAAAAAATGTAGTTATAGATACCGTTCACAATGATTTTTTTGAAGAATATATTAATAATCTTCAAAGTATCACCGATTTAAATGATATACATTATATTATTTTAAACCATACTGAACCAGATCATTCTGGAAGTCTTAAAAAAATGCTCCAAATGCTTCCGAACGCAAAAGTAATTTGTACCACTGCCGGTCACAAATATTTAAAACAGATAACAAATATGAATTTTGACGCTCAAATCGCAAAAGATGGAGAAGTTTTAGATATCGGCGGGACAAAATTAAAGTTTATTGTTGCTCCGATGCTTCATTGGCCGGATTCAATGATGACATGGTTCGAAAAGGAAGGTGTCTTATTTTCCTGCGATTTTTTAGGGGCCCACTTTTGTGAGCCTGCTTTGCTGGATACTCAAATTCACTATCAGAATGAATATCTCTCTGAATTTAAAAATTATTATAACGGAATTTTTGGACCATTTAAAAAATTTGTCCTATCTGGATTAGAAAAAATAAAAAATCTTAATATAAATGCTATTTGTCCGAGCCACGGACCGGTTCTTACCAAAACTATCCATAATCGTATAGAAGATTACCATAAATGGAGCCTCATAGATGAACCAAAAGAAAAATTCATTGTGGTTTTATTCGCATCAGCTTATGGTTTCACTAAAAAACTTGCAGAAGAAAGCGCAGATGCTATAAATCAATCTGGCAAAATAAAGGCGAAACTTATGGATATTCTTTCAACGCCTTTTGAAAAAATTGTTGAAAATATTTCAGACGCATCTGGACTTTTAGTTGGTTCATGTACGATAAATAGAGATGCTCCCAAGGTAATATGGGAAATTTTAGCCTGCATAGATGCCATTAACTCAAGAGGGAAACCCGCCGGGGTTTTCGGTTCCTATGGTTGGAGCGGAGAAGCCGTTAATATGATTTCGGAGAGAATAAAAAGTTTAGGATTTAAACTAAATGAAAACGTAGTAAAAGTAAATTTTATGCCTACAGAAGAAGATTTAGAAGAAATGAGAAATTATGCACTTCAAATCGCATCGGCCTCAAGCGGTACATTATAAGAAAGACACCATATTATCGTTTATTAAATAAAACATAAATTAAAGGGGGAATTAAAATTCCTCCTTTTAAATATCGAAAAAATTCATTTTTATAAATTGAAAAAATAAACAATTAACTAAACATAATTATATTCTCTTTATATCTGCTCCTACTTTACTCAAAGTACCTTCGATATCCTCATATCCCCTGTCAAGGTGCTTTAGTCCACTTATTTTTGTTGTCCCTTCGGCACATAATCCCGCCACAACTAAAGCTGCAGTACCTCTTAGATCCATTCCCTTTACTTCTGCACCGGAAAGACGCTTTACCCCGTTTACAATAGCTGTTCTGCCTTCCACTTTTATATCAGCACCTAAGCGAAGGAGCTCCCCAACATGTTTATATCGACTTTCAAAAATATTTTCAATAATCATACTAGAACCTTCTGCCACGCTTAACATTGCCATAATTAACGGCTGAGCATCCGTTGGGAACCCTGGGTACGGCATAGTTCTTATTGCTGTACTTGATAAAAGCCTTTCAGGAGCAACCAATCTTAAATTTTCTTTATTGTAAATTTCTATCATGCACCCAGATTCCTCAAAAATGGGAATCACCGAGTTTAAATGCTCTAAATTTATCTTTTTAATCAAAATGTCCCCGGAAGCCACCGCAGCTGCTGCCATATATGTTATCG
The DNA here is from genome assembly GCA_951800855.1 of uncultured Ruminococcus sp. Taxonomy (GTDB): domain Bacteria; phylum Bacillota; class Clostridia; order Oscillospirales; family Acutalibacteraceae; genus CASPLG01. Next base: position 5,376 of record CATOLC010000040.1, on the reverse strand, counting down.
CAGCAATCCTATCCGGAATAATTCTATATTTTGCCCCATGGAGTTTCTTAACCCCTTCTATTTTTATTATTCCTTCCCCTGCACCTTTTATTTTTGCCCCACATTTGTTAAGATAATCAGCCAAATCCTGAATTTCTGGTTCTCTTGCTGCATTTGTTATTGTCGTTATTCCCTTAGCTTTAACTGCTGCAAGAATTAAATTTTCCGTCGCTCCCACACTCGGGAAAGACAGTACTATATTGCTCCCTAAAACACCTCTTCCTAAACTACATTTGATTTTACCATGGCTTTCTTCAAAAATCATCCCAAGCTGTCTTAAACCACTAAAATGCAAATCAAGAGGGCGGGGCCCTAATTCACATCCACCGGGAAGTGAAATCTCTGCATTTCCCATTCTGGAAACTAACGCACCTAAAAAAATAATAGAAGACCTCATTTTTCTCATGTATTCTTCCGGTATCTCCGTTTTATTCAAATTACTTGGATCTATAATCAAATTTTCCCCTTCTAATCTTGTTTTACATCCTAAATAATTCAAAATCTCTATCGTAATGGCAACATCAGATAAATTAGGACAGTTTTGTATTACACTTTCCTCTTCGCTTAAAATCGTTGCTGCTAAAATAGGAAGCACACTGTTCTTTGCCCCCTGGAGCTTTATCTCTCCTTGCAGACTCTTTCCTCCTTCTATAACGAGCTTTGGCAATAGATATCCCTCCAAATACGTAATAACTGATTTTTATACAGCCATAGTATTCAGAAAAAACATATTTTGCTACGGAAGCAATTATAAATAATCTTTTTATCCTTATATTAAAAAGCAAAACTCTTTAGTTATAATCAATAATTATTAAGTTTTTATTAACGTATTAAAATTGTTTCAACTTAGACAAACCCCGATATTACCCCAAAAATAACAAATGTTTAATTTTATCTATAAGTTTTTTCTTTAATTATTTAAAATGTTATTGAGTTTATTTTAGTTTTGTTTTATAATTTTTATATAAATTAATTGAAAGGAAGACATCCATGAAAAAAACAAATAAATTAGTAACTTTAAGCCTTTTGTTTGGCTTTGTCTCTGTGCTACCCATGAGCTGTGTTTTCGCCGGCGGACCAGACAAAAACACTTCTGCACAACCCCCAGCTCCCATATCCTCAAATAATAATCCAAACCCTTCAGCTGACTTTAATAATTCTATTCAACGAATAGCTCTCCCTTTATCTAATCCCGGACAAAATCAAATTTATACTAACCCAACTACCTTTCCCCCTATGCTACCCATAATAAAAAAGAAACGTCAAAAACTAAATATTATTATCAGCTGCAATAGAGGAGGTGTACAGTTAACATCTAAAGGAAGAGATGTCAAAGAAATGATATTAACAGCAATATGTCCCTACTATGGAACCTCAAATTGGCATACTTTATCTCCTTACTTTGACTACGCTCTATTAGCTTTAAGGCTTCCGCCTACTTGTCATGATGAAACACGTAACATTAATATATTCTATAATCGTATGGCAACATATGGCATATCTCGTGTTAGCCAGTTTATCCAAACACTTATACCCCTTTCTGTCTATAATAACGTTGTCCCTTCCAATTGCTATTCAGCCCCTCAAGTTCCCAATACTCCGCCACCAACCCCACTACCCCCGATTTCTGAACTCAACTGTCCTTTTGAGATTCCTCCTGGCTTTTTTAATTCTTAAATCAATTTTAGTGCGCCATAATAGACTTCCTACAAAATCAAGCCTGTTTCGGGTCATAAACGTATAAATAGTAAAATTGTAGAACCTAGAAAGCCACAATTTTGAAAAGCCCAGTGCAAAAACGTGTAATCTGAAAAATAATATATTTAACTTAAAAATTAACTTTGCAGGAAGTCTATTAAAAAACAAAACTCCTTGATTATAATCACCAATTATTAAACTTTTGTTAACACATTAAAATTGTTTAAACTTAGACAAACCCCGATATTACCCCAAAAATAACAAATGTTTAATTTTATCTATAAGTTTTTTCTTTAATTATTTAAAATGTTATTGAGTTTATTTTAGTTTTGTTTTATAATTTTTATATAAATTAATTGAAAGGAAGACATCCATGAAAAAAACAAATAAATTAGTAACTTTAAGCCTTTTGTTTGGCTTTGTCTCTGTGCTACCCATGAGCTGTGTTTTCGCCGGCGGACCAAACAAAAACACTTCTGCACAACCCCCAGCTCCCATATCCTCAAATAATAATCCAACCCCTTCAGCTGACTTTAATAATTCTATTCAACAAACAGCTCTCCCTTCATCTAATCCCGGACAAAATCAAATTTATACTAACCCAACTGCCTTTCCCCCTATGTTCCCTAAACCCCCAAAAAAGCCGAATATTAGACTTAATCACCAGAAAGGTGAACAGTTAACCTTTCAAGGAACAGAAATCAAAAAAAATATATTAGAAGCAATATATCCTTACTATAGAACCACAAGGGGGAACCATTTAATTTGCCACTTTAACTCCGCTCTCGACTCTTTAGGGTTCAAGCGCCTTAGTCGTAACGAAAAACGTAACATTAATAAATTCTATAATCGTATGGCAACATATAACATATATCAGGTTAGCCAGTTTATCCAAACACTTATATCACTTTCTGTCTCTAATACTCCGCCACCAACCCCACTACCCCCGATTTCTGAACTCAACTGTCCTTTTGAGATTCCTCCTGGCTTTTTTAATTCTTAATTTTATTTTTATATTTCATTTTAAATATATTTTTTAAAATAAAACACATAAATGTATAAAATCATAAGCATTTGTGTGTTTTTAGTATCTTAATTTCTGCTGTTATTTCTATATTCTTTTATTATGTTATAAATTTTTTTATCACTATCTACTGTAGCAAGTTTTTTCAAATTTTCTGAAACTTCTTTCAACCTTTCTTTGTTTTCAATAAGGTTTTTTGTTTTTTTTATTAAAATATCTCCTGTCAAGTCTTTTTCTTCTATAATATCAGCTGCTCCGGCTTTCACAAGCTCCATAGCATTATGGTACTGATGATTTTCTGAAACATTCGGAGAGGGGATTAATATCGCCGGTTTAGCAAGAGCTTTAATTTCACTTAATGTTATCGCTCCTGCTCTGCAAATTAACACATCTGCAGCCGACATCCTCAGTGGCATATCGTTTATATATTCTTGTATTTTCAGCCCTTCGCCGTCAGGATTCACCCCTTTTTCTTTCAGTAAATCCCTGAACCACTTTCCATATCTCCCATAAGCGTGTAAATGATTATATTTATTGTTTTGAATGCTCCATTTGATTAAATCCGCCACAGCCTCATTTATTTTTCTGGCACCTAAGCTTCCTCCAAAGGATAAAACTACAGGTCTGTTATCCAAACCTAACCTTGCTTTGGCATCTTCCTTACTAAAACTCCCCATCTCTTCTCGTATAGGATTCCCTGTAACGACTATATCGCAAGATTTGTCGAAATATTTTTTTGCCGCAGCCGAAGCAAGCATAACTTTATCAGCTTTTTTCGCCAAAAGTTTATTTGTAATCCCCGGGAAAGCATTCTGTTCATGAATAATAAAAGGAATTTTCTTTCTGTACGCCTCGTAAAGAAGCGGTCCGCAAACAAATCCTCCAGTACCCATACATATATCCGGTTTAAATTTATCTAAAATTTTCCCCGACTGTTTCATTGATAAAAATATATTTTTAATAGTAATTAAATTCTTTTTTATACCGGTTAAATTAAGTTTCCTTGAAAAACCGGTTATTTTTATGCTGTCAAAGTCAAATCCTGCATCATTAACTAACCTTTCTTCCATCCCACCTTTAGTTCCTATATACAAAATTTCCGCATCCGGCATGTTTTTTCTAACACATTCCGCAACAGCAAGTGCAGGATTAATATGTCCGGCAGTTCCTCCTCCTGTGAATATTATTCTCAATGTATTCTCTCTCCTTTTTGAGTTACAGTCAAATAAAATTAATAAGTAAGCTTAAAAATATCCTTTTTCTAATTTTGTAACATTTATTTTCCTCTGAGTAAACATTATGTTTTTAAAATACTAAGATTTTTCTAGTTTAGCTGTCCTAGAAATAGAAAGGACTATTCCCATTTGAGCTAAGAGCATCAAAAGCGACGTCCCACCATAGCTAAAAAATGGAAGGCTTATTCCAGTATTCGGAATTGTGTTTGTTACGACCGCTATGTTAAGTATCACCTGAAGCCCAACCTGTGCCGTGAGACCAATCCCCAAAAGAGCCCCGAACCTATCTTTTGCCCGCATAGAAATCAAAATTCCCCGCCATGTAAGCATAGCAAACAAAAGAAGAATTATAACTGCACCTACAAACCCTAGTTCCTCGCAAACCACAGAAAATATAAAGTCGTTTTGAGGTTCCGGTATATATAAATATTTCTGCCTTGAATTACCAAGCCCTAAACCCAAAGCACCCCCTGAACCTATGGCATAAAGCCCTTGCCTTGTCTGCCAGGTATCTACTGAAGCATTTGCTCCAAAAGGGTCAAGCCACCCGGAAATTCTGTTGTTTGCATATGTAAGTTTATCTGTAAACATAACAAGATAAATAAGAGCTGTAGAAACTGCGCCCAAAACTAAACCAAACCATCTAAGTTTAATTCCTCCGATAAACAGCATCCCCCCGGCAAGCAAAACTACTATTACCGTGCATGAAATATGCGGTTCTAAAGCTAAAAGAACCAGCGTTGGTGCCAGAACAATTAAAAACGGAAGTATTCCGTCTTTAAAAGTCCCCATTTTATTAAAATTCACAGTAATAAGGTTTGCAAAAAACAATACTATGGCAAATTTTGTTATTTCTGAAGCCTGAAATCCAAAAGCTCCTATTTGTATCCATCTGTGGACCCCATTTATAGCAGGCATGAAGAGCACCACTACTAATAATAAAAATGATATACCCAGAATTGGCAAAGAAAGTTTTCGCAGACGTGTATAATCAAAAAAAGAAAGAACAAACATGGAAACAATACCAATAGCTGCAAATACAACTTGATTTTTAATAAAATAAAAACTGTCGCCTTTATGCAGATAAAAAGCATTAGGATAGCTTGCTGAAAACAACATAATAAGCCCTATTACAAGAAGAGTTAAAACTAAAAATAAAAACGGTAAGTCTATTTGGGTATTTTTTAAAAAGAAAAATTTGTTTAAAATAAATCCCTTTTTGAGTCTCTTCGGGTACCTTATTTTAGCTTTTTTTTCTAGATGTTTTCCTTCTTTTTTTGCTGTTTCTGAAGTAATTAATCCCCTAGGTTTTATCGGTTTTTTGGTTTTAGATGTATTTTTTCCTTCTTTTCTAGTTTTTTTTCTTCCAAACATAAATTA